>JAQTNG010000025.1 GCA_028714015.1 Elusimicrobiota bacterium
GCTTTTCACCGGCCGACTACGCCGAGCAGAGCTTCCCCCTTTCCCGGGCCGAGCTCGAGCGCGGCCCGGACTGGATCAAGCTCATGGGCGAGGCCGCCGCCCGGGAAACCCTGCGCGGCGCGGCGCTGACCGAGCATTATCCCGCCGGGCGCCTTTGGAATCGAAGCGACAAGGGCCACGGCCCCGGAGCGCCGCCCGTCCGCGTGCGCCGGCGCGGCCGAACGCTCTTCGTCTCGGAGGGCTACGGCTACCCGTGGGTGCGGGCGGGGAGCGTGCCGAAAGGCGAGGCGTCGGTTCTCGAGGACGGCCGGACCGCCTTCCTGAGCTTCGACCACGAGATCCGTTTTCTGAGCGTCGGCGGCAAACGCAAGCGCGTCTACACGCTCTCCATCAAGCTTCGCGACGCCTCCCTCGACCGCGTGATCGGCTACTACGCGGACGCGGTCCAGCCGCAAAGGCCCTACGAGACGGGCAACCCCGGCATACCCGATCTCTGGCACGTCTACCCGACCGGCCGCGTGATCAACGACGACGGCTCGGTCGACACCTACGAGGGCGCCGCCGACTCGAACGTCGTCCGCCGCCGCTGGAATCTGGCGCGCCTGCTCTCGGAGAGCGGCTGGGCGAAGTAGGCCTTCCGGCCGGGACGGGGGGCCTAAGGGCTCTTACGGCGTATCCCCTCTCCTCTTATAATTAGAGGGATGATTCGCGTCCTGATCGCCTTGCTTCTCATTCCCGCGCCTTCCTTCGCTCAGGTGCGGGGCAATATTTCCGCGATTCCGGAGGCGAGTTTCGGCGCCGTCGGCATGCCGTTGGCGCCGTCGATCAGCAACGCTTCGTTGCCGTTAAGCGTTTCGTTGCCGTCGCCGTCCGCGCTGGGCGTTCTCGCCCCGGCGCCCTCCGTCGTTCCCCGCGCATCGGCCGCCGTTCCCGTCGCCGTTCAACCCGTTAAAGCCGTTCCCGCCGCTCTGGCCGTCCTTCAAGCCGTTCCTTCCGCCCCCGATAAGCCCGCCGTCGCGGGCGCGGCCTCCGCCCCGGCCGAACAGCAGAAGAACGCGTCCAACGCCATGTTCGACGGCGCGCTCAAGATCCTCATCGCCGGCTCCGAGGCCGTGCCCTTCATCAAGACCGGCGGCCTGGCCGACGTCGTGGACGCCTTGTCGCGCGGCCTCGCTTCTCGCGGCCATGACGTGACTTTGGTGCTTCCGAAGTACAAGAACCTCAAGACCGCGGGCATGGAACTGCACCCCGCGGGCACGGTGTCCGTGCCGATCGGCGGCCGGATCGAGACCGCCAACCTTCTGGTCGGCAAGCGCGAGGGCGTGCGCGTCGTCCTGCTCGAGCATCCCGAGTTCTACGAGCGCGAGGGCGGGCCTTACGCCGCGAAGAACGAAGCGCTCGGCCTCTCGGCCTACGACGCGGCCGGCATCGACGACGCCGACGAGCGCTTCGGCTTCTACGCGCGCGCGGCCCTCGAGGCGATGCGCGCCCTCGACATCAAGCCCGACATCGTCTCCGCGCACGACTGGCACGCCGCCCTGATTCCCTCCTTCCTCAAGTCCGCGTACAAGAACGACCCGTTCTTCGCGGGCACGAAGACGACCCTGACGATCCACAACATCGCCTTCCAGGGCGCCTTCGCGCTCGCCACGGCCGGAAAGCTCGGATTCGACGAGGCGACCCTCGAGCACCACGGCGGCGCCAACTACCTCAAGGCCGGCATCTCGGACGCCGACGCGGTGACGACCGTGAGCCCCACCTACGCGAAGGAGATCATCGAGAACATCCTGTTCGGCATGGGCCTCGAGGGGCCCCTGCGCGCGCGCGCGGACGGCGTGCACGGCATCATCAACGGCATCGATCCGGCGCTCTACGATCCCGCGACCGACCCCGACATCGCGCGCCACTACGGCATCGAGGACGCCGCCGAGGGCAAGGCCGCGAACAAGGCCGCGATCCAGGTCAAGCTGGGCCTCGACGCCGAGCCGAACGCCCCGCTCTTCCTCGTCGCCTCGCGCCTGGCCCACCAGAAGGGCATCGACATGATCTTCGACTCCGCGCGCGACATCGTGCGCCTCGGCGGGCAGCTCCTGATCATGGGCGCCGGCGACGCCCAGACCGAAGCCCTGCGCGCCGCCCTCGTGCTCGCGTTCCCGGGACGCGTCGCCTCTTATCCGTTCGACGAGAAGTTCGTGCGCATGGGCTTCGCCGCGGCCGACTTCCTGCTCATGCCCTCGCGCTTCGAGCCCTGCGGCCTGTCCCAGCTCATCGCCCAGCGCTACGGGACCCTGCCCCTCGTCACGAGCACCGGCGGCCTCGCCGACACGGTCCGGGACCTGCGCGACGACCCCGTCCACGGCGACGGGCTGATCATTCGCGCGATCGCCTCGATCTCCCTGTCGCGCGCGATCGCCGACGCCGTCTCCGGCTACCATCACCCGCGAGCCCTGCCGCTGGCGCGCCGCGCCGCGATGACGAAGGATTCGTCCTGGGACGTTTCCCTCGACGTGTACGAGGCGCTGTTCCGCCGCCTCGCGCGGACCGAAAGACCCGTAAAACGCTAAACTCTCCGCTCAAGCCATGTTCTTCCCCCTCATCTACTGGGTCGTCATGCCGCTCTTCCTCGCCTGGCTCGTCGTGCGCTGGCTGAAGAAGGCCAGCCCCCTCGTCGTCCCCCCCGAGGTCGCCGCGCTGTTCGCCGAACGCCCGATCGAGCCGAAATGGTTCCGCGCGGCGCGGCGCGACCGCGGCGGGCTCATGCGCTGGCTCGGCGACTACGAGAAGCAGCCCGAGGCCGTCGACGCCGCGTACGCCGGCAAGGAGGCCGCCGTCGCCGCCGGAGAGAAGGCGTCGTTCCTCGTCTTCAACGCCAAGGCCGAGCTCCTCGAACAGGTCGATTCGTAAGACCGCCCCATGCCCGCCCAACCCCTGCGCGTCATCGGCCATCTGCGTTCCTGCTTCCGGGAGAAGTTCGGCACGCCGCGCCAGCCGCTGCTCGTGCCGGGCGCCACCGCGGCGTTGACGATCGCGCGCGAGTTCCTGCCCGAGCATTCGCTCGCCGGCCTCGACCGCTTCAGCCACGTCTGGCTGATTTCCTACTTCCACCTGAACACGAACAAAACGATAAGGCCGAAAATCCACCCGCCGAGGCTGAAAGGCGAGAGCATAGGGCTGTTCGCCTCGCGCTCGCCGCACCGTCCGAGCCCGATCGGGCTCTCGCTCGCGCGCCTGGTCGGGGTCGAGGGGGCGACCGTCCATCTGGCGGGCATCGATCTCGTGGACGGGACGCCGATACTCGACATAAAACCATACATCCCGGAATGGGACATCGCGAGCGACGCGACGGCGGGGTGGACGGCTGACGCCCCATTCCCGTCGCTGAACGTCGACATTTCGCCTGCGGCGGCGAAAGAAATCAAGCTCGCCGAGAAAAGATTAAACGTCAACGGATTGGGGAACCTTCTGACGGACATTCTAAGCCAAGATCTGAGGAATCCCCGGGACAAAGCTCAGAACAAAGACGGCCTGGAGCTTGGGTTTTTCCTCTACGATTTTGAATGCCGCTTCGCGGTACGGCACGGAACCGCGACCGTCGTCAAACTTTTGACCGGCACGGTCATGCATAAGAAGGAAAGACGCGTCTCGCCTTCACGCGTCAAGCTCGCGTGACCGATCCCGCCGTTTGGCGAGCCAATGTCCGGCGCATGTACCTTTGGCGCGCCTTATCGATGATGCACTTCTTCGCGGGCGCGCTCGTCCCCTTCTTCACCGATTGGGGCGGCCTGACTTTGCCCCAGATGTTCCTGCTGCAGGCCTGGTTCTTCGCATGGATATTCCTGCTCGAGGTGCCGACGGGCGCCGTCGCCGACAAGTTCGGCCGCAAGACCTCGCTCGTCTGCGCGAACGCCTGCCTGCTGGCGGCGACGGCGATCTACGCCACCGGCAAGGGCCTGCCGCGCTATCTCTTCGCCGAGCTCATCTGGGCCGCCTCCTCGGCCCTGGCCTCGGGCACCGACGAGGCCATGGTCTACGACAGCCTCAAGGCCGCGGGCGACGAAAGCCGCTCCAAGGAGACGCTGTCCCGGCTCGCCTCCTTCGAGATCGCCGCGATCGCGTTCGCCGCGCCCATCGGCAGCCTCGTCGCCGCTCGATGGGGCCTGCGCGCGCCGGTCGCCTTGATGATGGTTCCGTTCGGCCTCGGCCTCCTCGTCTGCCTCACCCTCAAGGAGCCGCCGACGGGCGAGGAGGAGGCCAAGCCCGGCTACCGCGAAGTGCTGGCCCGCGGCGTGCGCTACTTCGCCTCGCACAGGCCCCTGCGCGCCCTGGCCTTCGATTCGGTCACGATCTGGATGCTGTCCTTCATGACGATCTGGCTGTTCCAGCCGCGGCTCAAAGAGCTCGGGGTCGGAGTCGGCGTCTACGGCTTCGTCACGGCGGGGATGACCTTGTCGCAGATCGCGGTCATGAGCGGCATCGAGCGCGTCGAGCGTTTCTTCGGCGGAACGCGGCGCTACCTGATCTGGAGCGCGGTGATCCCCGGGCTCGCGTTCCTGGCTCTTCCGTTCGCGAGAAATCCGTGGGCCGCGTGCGGGCTGTTCGTCGTGATCCCCGCCTTCGGCCTGTCGCGCTCGGTGCTGATCTCCAACCACATGAACAAGCACATCGGCAGCGCCCAGCGCGCGACCGTGCTCTCGACGGTCGGCATGGGCCGCCAGCTCATGGGCATCATCGTGCTGCCCGCCGTCGGCCTGCTCACCAAGCTTTCGCTCGGCTGGACCTTCGCGGCCCTGGGCGGCGCGATCCTCGCCTGCGCCTGGGCCTCCTCGGTCGAGGAATCCCACCTCAGCGTCTAGCCGGCCTCCTGTAAGTTTAATAATTGGATAAGCTTTAGGGGTTGCCCCACAGACTCCGCTTCCAGGCCCTCGCGTTCATCGGCTCCTTCCTCGCCTTCTGCCTGGAGCTGGCCGCCGCGAAGCTGTTGCTGCCCCGCCTCGGCGGCAGCGCCTTCGTGTGGACCGGCGCCATGATGTTCTTCCAGGGCCTGCTCCTCCTCGCCTACCTCTACGGGCGCCGGGCGCCGTTCCACCCGCGCGCGCACTCCGCCGTGCTGCTGCTCCCCTTCTTCTTCCTCCCCTTGATCCTCCCGCCGGCGCTTCCGTCTTCCGGCCCTTTCCTCGAGCTGCTCTGGTCCCTGCTGCGGTCGGTCGGCGTCCCGTTCTTCGTGCTCTCGACGACGGTCGTCGTCGCGCAAAGCCGGCTTATGAGATCGCGGTGCGCGGAGCGCACCGACGGCTATTTCCTGTACGCCGCGTCGAACGCGGGGGCGGCGTGCGCCCTGCTCGCCTACCCTTTCGTCATCGAGCCGCTTCTGGCGGCGTCCGCGCAAGGGTGGCTGTGGCGCGGGCTTTACGCGGCCTACGCGGTTTTATTCTTCTCCTGCGCGCCGAACGGTCGGGAGGCTCCAACCGAGCCGGCCGCGGCCGGGCGCGCGCCGACGGCGCGCGAGCGCGCGCTGTGGCTGCTGCTCAGCGCCGCGCCCTGCGCCGCCCTGCTCGCCGCGACGAACCTCCTGAGCCTGGACTTCGCGGCGGTGCCCCTGCTGTGGACGGCGCCGCTCGCGACCTACCTGCTCACCTTCGTGCTGAACTTCAAGCGCGAGCCCTGGTACCCCGAGAGGCTGAACCGGGCCATGCTCCCGATGTTCGCCGTCTGGGCCGCGCTGTGCCTGATCCCGCTCGGCCTCGCCGTCTGGTTCGCCCAGGACTCGACCCCGGCCCAGATCCTGGGCCGCGCGCTCGACCTCGGCAAGTTCGCCTACATCCTCTTCGCGCTGTTCGCGCTGAGCATGGTCTTTCACAAGTCCCTCGCGGCCGGGCGCCCCTCATCGGAGCGCGCGATGGCCGAGTATTACAGCTGGATCGCGGCCGGAGGGCTTTTCGGCAGCGTCCTCGTCGGGCTGGCGGTGCCGCTCTTGGGCCGCCATGTCGGCGCGGTGGCCCTCGATTGGGCGGCCGTCGGAGCGCTCGCTTTCGCCGCGATCCTCGCGCGGGACTGGGAGCAGATTCGCCCGTATCGCAAGACCGCCGCCGGCCTGGCCGCGCTCGCCCTCGCCGCGACCGCCGCGATCTCCGCCGCCGGAAGCCGTTCGGGAACCGTTTACAGCCTGCGCAACTTCTACGGCATCTACTCGGTCCGGGACCAGGACGGCGTGCGCAGCCTGTTCCACGGCAACACCGAGCACGGCCTGCAGTTTCTCGATCCCGCCAGGCAGTCCGAGCCGCTGTCGTATTACGGATTTCACTCGCCGCTCGGCGAGGCGTCGGACGCGCTCGGCGCCGGCTGGCGCTCCGTCGGGGTCGTCGGGCTCGGCGCGGGAAGCATCGCCGCCTACGGCCGCCGCGGCATGGCCATGGACTTTTATGAGCTCGATCCCGACGTCGTCGACATGTCCAAGCGCTGGTTCACCTATCTGCGCCTGAGCGCGGCTTCGATCCGCATCGTGGTCGGGGACGGGCGACTCTCGCTCGAGCGCGCCGAGGGAGCTTCCTACGACGCGCTCATCCTCGACGCCTTCAGCAGCGGTTCGATCCCCATCCACCTGCTGACCAAGGACGCGTTCGCGGTCTACCTGCGCCGCCTGAAGCCGGACGGCGTGATTCTTCTGCACGTGTCCAACCGCTACCTCGATCTTCGTCCCGTGCTCGCCGCGACCGCGCTCGACCTCGGCCTTTCCGCCGCCGCGAAGCGCCAATTGTCCGCGGGCCTCGTCGAGGAAGGCCGGGCGCCATCGGTCTGGGCGGCGGTCAGCCGCGACGCGGCGGCGATCGGCAAGCTGGTCGAGAAAAAGGGCTGGCGCGCCCTGGACGCGAAGGGCTCGCGCGCGACGGCCTGGACCGACCGTCACGCGAGCCTTCTGCCCGCGCTCTCGTTCTAGGCCAATAAAAAGCCGGGCCGTCCATTGCGCTCGCCAGGAATCGAACCTGGATACCCGCCTTCGCAGGGCGGGACACTATCCTTTGTGTTACGAGCGCAATCGACGGCCCGACGAAAGATTATAGCGTATCGCCGGGTCGGTAGCTAGCGTACTCCTAGCGGCGAACGAGACGAACGACGGTTTCGACGTGATCGGTGTGCGGGAACAGGTCCACCACGACGAGGCGCTCGACGGCGTATTGAGCGCCCAATATCTTGAGATCCCGTCCCAGGGACTCGGGATTGCAGGAGACGTAGAAGATAAGCGGCGGCGCCATCTCGAGCAAGGTCGCGGCCGCCTTCGGGTGCAGGCCCGCGCGGGGCGGGTCCACGACGACGGCCTCGGGGCGCAGATCGAGAAGCGACGGCAGGAGCAGCTCGACGGACGCGCAGTAGAACTCGCAGTTCTTGAAGCCGTTGCGCTCGGCGTTGGCCTTCGCGTCGGCCACGGCCGAGGGGTTGAGCTCGACGCCGACGACCTTGCGCGCGGCTCCCGCCAGCGACAAGGCGATCCCGCCGCCGCCGCAGTAAAGGTCGAGCACCGTGCTCGTGCCCGGCAGCTCGCGGGTCCAGGAGCGCAGAAGGCCGTACAGCGCTTCCGTGCCCTTGGTGTTGGTCTGGAAGAAAGAGTGCGGTGAGATACGGTAGTCGACGGCCCCGTCGGGGAAGTACAGGGTCTCGGTGATGTGACCCGGCCCCATGAGAACCTCCATGGAGTCCGAGATCGCGGTATCGGCCGGTTTGGCGTTGGAGCCGAGAAGGATCGTCGTCGCGGGATACACCGCCTGAACCGCCTCTATAAAGGAAGGCTTGGGGATTTGACCATTGGTCGTGACGAGGTGGACCATCCGTTCGGGGCGATTCTTGGCCTCGCGTATGACGAGGTGCCGCAAAACGCCTTCATTTTTATGGGAATTGTATGGAGGCACTTTCTCACGCTGAGCCCATTGCCGCACGGAGGCCAGAAGCTTGACCGCCTCGGGGCTGGGAAGGCGGCATTCCTCAAGGTCCAGGATCTCGTACCAGCGCCCTTTGGGCTTCATGCCGAGCTTCAGCCAATGCCCCTCGACGGGCGGGTAAACGTCCCCGAAGCTGAACTCCATCTTGTTCCGGTAGTTCCACTGGTCGGGGGCGCCGAGGACGGACGGCTCGGGCAGGCCTTCGACGCCGGCCAAAGCGGCGAGAACTTTGGCTTTTTTCAAAACAAGCTGAGCGTCGTAGGGCTTGTCCTGCAGGGAACAGCCGCCGCACTTGCCGAAGTGACGGCAGAGAGACGGAGTCGACGTTTCTGAAGGAGGATTCAAGTGAGCGATGTCTGGCCGCGGATCAGTTCGCGAACTTGAAATGGCAGACATCGCCGTCTTTGACCGTGTACTCCTTGCCTTCGGAGCGGATCATGCCCTTCTCGCGCAGAGCCGACTCCGAGCCGAGCTTGTCGATGTCCGCGTAGCCGTAGATGTCGGCCTTGATGAAGCCCTTCTCGAAGTCGGTGTGGATGACGCCGGCGGCCTGGGGAGCCTTGTCGCCGACGTGGATCGTCCAGGCGCGGACCTCCTCGACGCCGACGGTGAAGTAGGAGCAGAGGCCCAGCGTCTTGTAGGCGCCGACGATCACGGTCTCGAGGCCGCTCTGCTTCATGCCGAGCTCCTTCATGAACATCTCGCGGTCCTCGCCCGACAGCTGGGCGATCTCGCTCTCGAGCTTGCCGCAGATCACGACCGACTCCGAGCCGCGGGCCTTCGTGAAGGCCGCGAACTCGGCCAGCGTGGCGGGATCGGGGTTCTCGTCGGTGTTGCCGACGTACAGGACGGGCTTGGCGGTCAGCAGCGCGAAATCCTGAAGGACCCGCGGCTCGAGGCCGAGGGCGCGGGCGGGCTTGCCCGCCTCGAGGCCGTTCTTGAGCGCGTCGAGCACGACCATCGCGTCCTTGGCGACCTTGTCGCCGGACTTGGCCTTGCCGGAGACCTTGTCGTACTGCTTCGAGATGCTCTCGAGGTCGGCGAGCATCAGCTCGGTCTCGATGACGTCTATATCTCGCTTGAAATCGACTCCGCCCATGGTATGAATGACGTCCGGGTCCTTGAATAGACGGACCATGTGAAGGATGGCATCCACTTCCCGGATGTTGGCCAAAAATTTGTTTCCCAGACCTTCACCGGAGGCGGCGCCCTTCACCAAACCGGCGATGTCGACAAAACGGCAAGAGGCGGGGATCGTCTTCTTGGGCTTAGCGAGTTCGGTCAGGCGCTGAAGCCTGGCATCCGGAACGCCGACCACACCCACGTTCGGCTCGATGGTGGTGAACGGGTAGTTGGACGCAGCCGCATTACCAGACGTTAATGCGTTGAAGATGGTGGATTTGCCGACGTTGGGTAGACCGACGATGCCGATTTCCATGGGGAACCCCATGATACCAAATCGGGACCGGCGGCACTGAAAGGAGCCGGTAGGCCGAAGGTCCCGGAATGTTCTGGGCCCTCTCCCGGACCCCACCAAGGACCAACGGCCCTCTCTGTTTTCCGACGGCGATTACTAGAATGCGCTCATGAAGAAACAGCCCCGCCTTTTCCCCGTGTTCGTCGCCCTTTCTCTTTTCCTCGCCTCCGGCCCGCTTCCCGCCGCCGCGCAGATGCGCGTCCAGGTCGGCGCCGGCTCCGGCTCCGGCTCCGCCGTCCCCGTCGTGCCCGCGGGCCGCCTTTCCACGGCGATCGGAAGCGGCATTTCCTCGCCTTATGGCTCAGTCATCGGCCTGAATGGTTCGCTCGCCGCGCCGAGCCTGGCGCCCGCGCCCCTCGTGTCCGTGGTTCCGACGGCCGCCGTCTCGGCGCCCTCGGCCCTGACCGTCGTCATGCAGGCCGCCGCGACTCCCGACGGCGCCAAGTCGATCGTCATCCGCACGCCCGGCGCCGCCGCCGCGAGCGTCGCCGCCGAAGCCGCCGCGTACGCCGCGGTTCCTTCCGCGAACGCGCCGACCGCCAAGGCCGCCGCCCCCGTCGCCAAGAGCCTCGCCGGCCGCATCCTCGACACGCTCCTGCGCCGCCCCGCGGCCTCCATCTCCTTCGACGGCGCCGCCGAGAAGTCCGCCCCGATCTTCGGCCGCATGAGCCTCAAGGAGCAGAAGCCGCTCTCGCTGCCCAACGGCACCCTCACCGACGAGCAGCCGACCATCCCCTCCCCCGACCGCGAGCCGACCACGCGCGTCGAGGCGTACGCCCTTCCCGGCGCCCTCGACGTCGGCGGCATCTTCGAGACGAGCCGCAAGGTCCTGACCGCCGACGCGTCCAACACCTCGGCCGTCGTGGACGCCGTCCGGGCGATGATCGACGCCAACCCGGCCCGCTACGGCGTGACGAGCTCGGACCTGCGCCTCATCCACGCCCAGAAGTTCGAGGGCAAGGGCCAGCAGGCCGACACCCTCTTCGTGTACTTCCGCCAGACCAAGAACGGCCTCGTCGTCAACGGCTCGGCCCTCTCCTTCCAGATCAAGACCCTGGACGGCCGCCCGACGATCGTCGCCCAGACCGGCCAGGTCTTCCCGCAGCTGGACGTCAATACGGAGACCGTCCTGACCGACGATCAGATCATGGGCAAGATCGCCGAGCGCACCGGCATGCCGGCCTCGGACGTCTCCGACGCCTTCAAGTTCTACGAGCAGAAGATCATCTACTCCCGCGGCGCGTGGCGCAACGTGAAGCTGTACGTCGCCGACGGCCTTCCGTTCATGGTCGCCGTCGACGTGGTCAGCGGCCTCGTGTTCGCGTGGGACAACCGCACCGGCCTCGAGAGCTTCAACCAGGCGTCCGTCGAGCCGAGCGCCGGCGGCGTGTCCGGCAAGATCGCCGGCAACACCGTCGATCGCGGCCCGGTCCTCGCGGACTCCGTCGTCAGCGAAGTCCCGATGCCCTTCATGGAAGTGAAGATCGGCGGCAAGTCCTACGTCACGGACAAGAACGGCGACCTGCCCAAGGACCTCGGCCTCGAGGTCGGACCCGAGGGCCTCGTGCTCACCGCGACCCTCTCCGGCCCGTACGTCCGGGTCGAGAACCAGCAGGGCGCGACCCTGTCGGTCAAGGTGACCGTCAAGCCCGGCGAGAACAAGGTCGTCTTCAACACCGGCACGGGCATCCAGGACGAGAACACCCTGGCGCAGATCAACGCGTTCCATAAGGTGAACATGTCCCTGAACTTCCTGCGCGAGCGCGGCCTCAGCAACGAGCGCATCGACAAGACCCAGATCCCGGTCCGCACGAACATCGACGACGAGTGCAACGCCTACTACACGCCGGGCAGCCCGAGCCTCAACTTCTTCCGCTCGAGCAAGAACTGCGTGAACTCCGCGTACGACACCGTCGCCGAGCACGAGAACGGCCACTTCTGGGACGACTTCACCGGCGGCATCGTCAACGGCGGCCTGTCCGAAGGCTGGGGCGACATCCTCTCGATGTTCCGCCTGAACAATCCGATCATCGGCGAGCACTTCCTCAAGCAGGCCCGCGGCGGCGTGGACTACATCCGCCACGGCGACAACAAGTACCAGTACAACGAGTACGACGAAGTCCACGATCAGGGCCAGGCGTGGGGCGGCTTCGCGTGGAAGCTGCGCAAGGCGCTGATGGCGAAGCTCGGCGACGAAGCGGGCGCGGCGATGGCCGAGTCCCTCGTCATGCCGACGATGTTCGCCAAGGCCGCGACCATCCCGAATGCGATGGCGCAGGTCCTCATCAACGCGACGGGCAAGGACGGCACGATCCTGCATGAGGCGGAAATCCGCGCGGCCGCCAAGGCCCACGGCATCAACCTCCCGCAGGCCGCCGCTCCGACCACGACGCCGGCGTCGTGGCTCACGGTCAAGGTCAAGTCGGCCAAGATCGGAAACGTGCCGAACGCGAATCAGGGGCTCCTTCCTGAAGCGGCGGGCGCGGACGCCATCCTCCCGGCGAACGCGAAAGCGGCCAAGACCGCGCAAGGCCTCGTGACCTTCACGGCCGGCCGCCTCGTGCGCGCCGACGCGCTGAGCTACATCCGCGGCTACCTCGACCACTTCGGCGCGACCTACACGATCCGCCGGATCAGCGGCGGCGGCAACGGCACGACCTACGAGCTCTCGATGACCGGCGTCAGCAGCGCGATCGAGAACATCACGAAGACGCTCAAGGACGGCAAGCTCGGATACTAAGCCCTAAAGCTCTCCTCACCAGGAGAAAAAACCGGGCGGCCCGCGAGGGCCGCCCGGCCCTTTTTTGGGCGGCTAAGATTTGGCATACTGCGGCCATGAAACCCACCATCGCTTTCCTCGCCCTGCTGATCGCCTCCTCGTCCCCCGTCCGCGCCCTCGAATGGCACGCGCGCGGCGCGCGCGCCCTCGGCATGGGCGGAGCCGGCGTCGCCTTGGCCCAAGGGCCGCTGGCCGCGTACTGGAACCCGGCGGCGCTCGGACGGCCGACCTCCAACGCCTACGGCCTGCAGATTCCCTTCGGCGTTCACGCCGCGATGACCGGGTCGGTCATCGAGGGCGCCAAGAACCTCAAGAACCTTTACGACAACAAGGCCAACGGAACGCCGGTGACCGATGCTCAGGTCGCCGACGCCCTCAACAAGCTCAATCAGCCCGGTAGCGGCCTGCGCTTCGACGGAGACTTCGGAACGGACTTCAAGGCCGGGAAAATCGGCGTATTTCTCAACGGCACCGTGGACGCCGGCGCCGTCCCGCAGGTGGACCTGGGCCACAATACAGCGGCCCAGATTCAGAATAACACCTCCAAGCTGATCGTCAAAGGCGCGAACATCGTCGAGCTCGGCGCCGCCTACGGCCACGAGCTTCCCTTCGCCCCCGGCCTTTACCTCGGCGGCGCGCTGAAGGTCATGACCGCCAACGTCGGCTACTCCGACTACTTCATCGCGAGCAACAGCAACGACCAAGGCACCATCGTCAATAAGCTCAAGGACGGCGCGGAGAAGAGCTCGAACTTCGGCGTGGACGCCGGCCTGCTCTGGGACGTCGCCCGGACTTTCGACGGCGTCGCGCTCAAGCCGCGCCTCGGCGTCGTCGGCCGCAACCTCAACAACCCCAAGTTCAAGCAGCCCGCCGCGGCCACGGCCGCGGGCCTGACCGGCAAGTACGCGGTCAACCCCCAGGTCCGCCTCGGCGTGTCCATCTCCCCCTTCAACTGGTGGAATCTCGCCGCCGACGTCGACCTCACGCGCAACCTGACCCCCGTGGACAACGCGGCCAGCCGCCAGTTCGGCCTCGGCACCGAGTTCAACGTGTTCAACCGCTCGTGGCTCAACATCCCCCTGCGCATCGGTTTCATGCGCAACACGGCCGAGACCTCGGCCGGGAACGTATTCACGGCCGGCGCGGGCCTCAACTTCCTGCACGTGATCCTCGACGCCTCGGCCGCCGTCAGCAACAAGCGCGTGGTCACCGAGAGCCAGGGCACCGAGAAGAAGATGCCCCGCGAGGTCGCCCTCGGCGTCCAGCTCAGCTTCCTGTTCGGCGGCTCCGACGAGGCGAAGGAGCCCGCGGCCCCGGCGCGAGAGTGGAAGGCCGCCCCGCCGGCGGACGATCAGCCCGTGCCGACCGAGAAGGTGCGCCAGGCCGCCGAGAAGGCCCAGGAGGACCTCAAGGTCGAGGAGCTCAAGAAGACGGCGCCCGCCGGGCAGCCGTAATGGGAATCCAGCGCCTGTCGCTGGCGGCGTTCGCCCTCGGCGGCCTCCTGCTGACCGGCTGCGCCGGCCTGGAGCTGAATCCCCCGAAGCCCGCCGGCATGCCCCGGGCCGACGCGCCCGTCCCCCTCAAGGTCGGCGTGTACATGAAGAAGCCCCGCTTCGAATGGCAGGGGATAGGCGGGATGAATACCGCCTACATGGAAAGCCACCGCGACCGCTGGATGTTCAAGCCGATGCTCGCGGCGTCCGACGACGTCGGCGGCAAGTTCCTGCGCGCGCTGCAGGCCGCTTCGGCGTTTTCCCAGGTCGACGAGGTCAAGAGCATCGGCTTCTTCGGCACCGACGCCAAGGAGCACGACCTGATCATCGACGCCGACTTCTCGGGCAAGTACACGCAGGACCCCGCCGGCATGGGAAAGGCGATGGCGACCGGCTTCCTGCTTCTGCTCCCCGCGCCGTTCATCCGCTACGACGACGCTTTTTTCACGGCCGCCGAGCTGACCGTGTACGACAGCACGGGCCGCCTCCTCCACAAATATTCCGAGCGCCAGGACGTCGCGACCTCGGCGACCCTTTTCTCCGCGGGCACCCCGGGCTCGATCTCGGCGGGCGTCGATTCCGCCGCCTCGAACCTCGCGGCCAAGCTCGTGACGGCGATCCTCGCCGACCGGGCGGGGTATCAGCGCGCGATCTCTCAGCCCGCGGCCCGCCCCCGCCCGGTCGCCGCCGCGCCGGCGCCGGAGCCCGTTTCCGGTCCCGCGGCCGCCCCCGCGCCGGCCCCTGCCGATCCCCTCGAGGGCGTCAAGGCGAATTCGGATCAGGCTCATGCGGATCTCGCCGCCGAGGAGGCGAAAAACGAGCCCGCGCCGCCGTCCCATGTGGCGGCCGAGCCGAAGCCCGCGCCCCGAGGCCCGCTGACGCCCGCCGAGGAGACCGCGATCGACGATCAAGTGATGCCCTGAGAGACCGGCGCTCGGTCATTTAGGGCACTTTTCTCCGTAGTTTCCCGCGCTAAGATGTGTCATACTGCGAAAATGAATACGATATATGGTCATCGGCTGACGCTCGCGGCGTTCAGCCTCGGCGTTCTCATGGCGTACGGCTGCGCCGTCCAGCAGCCGATGTCCGGGACCACGGCTCTCTCCGTCGGGCAAGCGAGACAGGACTCAGCGATGGCCTCCTCGATGTTCGCCGCCAAGAAGGTGATGCCCGCGGCGCAGGCGGTCGCCGAACCAGAGCCGCAGCCCCAGGTCGCCGCCGAGACCGCGCCCGAGCCGCAGGCCCAGATCGCCACCGAGACCGCCCCCGAGTCGCAGACCCAGATCGCCGCCGAGCCCGCGCCCAAGCAGCGCGGTCCGCTGACGCCCGACGAAGAAACCGAAATCGACAACCAGGTGATGCCATGAGATACCTTCATCCCTCCGTCTGCGCCGTCCTCGCCGCCGCCGCCGCTTTCGCCGCCGCCGGATGCACCGGCCCCTCGAGCGTCAGCAAGCGCACGGTCAACACCTTCCTCGCCCAGCGCCAATACGCGCAGGCCGAGGCCTACCTCGACGCGGAAAAGGAATCCGAGTACGGCAAGCGCAACATGGTGCTGTACTACCTCGACAAGGGCCTCGTGCAGCAGCACGCGGGCAAGTACAAGGAGAGCGACGCCAGCTTCGACGTCGCCGAGCGGCGCATGGACGAGCTGTACACGACCAGCGTCTCGAAGGCCAGCGGCATGCTCCTCATCAACGACGCGACCATGGACTACGCGGGCGAGCCTTTCGAGCGCGCCCTGACCCACGTCTGCCGGGCCCTGAACTACGTGTTTCTCGGCAACAACGACGAGGCGCTCGTCGAGAGCCGCAAGGTCGAGCGCTTCCTGACCGAGCTCGGCGACAAGGCCGGCTCCAGGGCCGTCTACAAGGACGACGCCTTCGCCCGCTACCTCGACGCGCTGCTTTACGCGGACGCCGGGAAGAAGGACGACGCGCGCATCTCCTATCAGGCCGCGCAGGCCGCCTACGCGGACTATGAAAAGGCTTACGGCACGCCTCTTCCCCGTTTCGAATTCGTCAAAGGTCCGAAGAAGCGCGGCGAGATCGTGTTCATCCATTACAACGGCGTCGCCCCGCGCAAGATCACGAAGACCTTCCAGGTCGCCTGGAACCAGGCCTTGCCGCTGATGCAGAAGAGCGGCGACGCCGAGGCCGAGGACGCGCGCGTCAAGAACGCGCTCACCGCGGGCTTCATGGGCTCGGCCGTGACCGTCGCCTTTCCGGCCTATACTCAGGATCCGTACGCGATCACGACCTCGGAGATCTTCGTCGACAGCCGCCCCGTCGCCACGACGATCCTGATGGAGGACGTCTCCGCGATCGCGGCCAAGACCCTGGAGAACCGGATGGGCGCGATCAAGGCGCGCGCGATCGCGCGCGCGACGATCAAATACATCCTGGCGGAGACCGCCTCGAAGGCGGCCGCCAAGGCCTGCGATCAGATGCCGGGCGGCTTCCTGGCGGTGCAGGCCTGCAAGCTGGGCTCGCGCGGCATCGCCCACGGCGTGGCGGCCGCCAGCGAGTACGCCGACACGCGCGGCTGGGCGGTCCTGCCCGCGCAGATCCGCATGGCGCGCGTGAAGCTCGAGCCGGGCGTCCACGATGTCTCGATCTACTACAAGAACAGCACCGGCGTGATGATCTCGTCGCAGACCTTCAGCGGCGTGCTCGTCGCCGACCGCAAGCGCACCTACCTTTCGGCGCGAACCGCCCAGTAGGGATAATAGACAAGTCGCCGAAGGCGGCTTAAAGGTCCCAGCGCCGGATCAGGAACAGCGCGAGCGCGCCGAAGCCGGCGTTGGCCATCCACGCCGCGGCGAACGGCGGCAGCCGGCCGCTCACGCCGAGCGTGCGGCCGACCTCCATCATCCACAGGAAGATGAAGGACAGCGCCAGGGCCGCGGAGAAGCTCACGACGCGCGAGGACTTGCGCAGGCGCAGGGCGATCGGAATGCCGAGCGCGCAGATGATCAGGTTCGTGAACGGATAGGCGACCTTCGCCATCGCCGCCACCTCGTATTCGCGCGGCGAGCCGCCGAAGCGCCCGACGCGGCGAGCATAGGCGAAAGCCTCGCGCATCGTCATCTCATCGGGACTCGTGGCCCGCGGAACCAGGTCCAAAGGCGGAGCGTCCAGATCCGAGACCTTGCTCGTAAACGGCGTCTCGACGACGCCCAAGGGCCCGAACACGCGCTCGACGCCGTCGTGGAACACCCAGCGGCCGCGGACCGGGTCCCAGAAAGCGTACTTCGCGTCGAGCTGGCGGTCCACGCCGTGGCTTCCCATGGTTTCCAAGATCGGCCGCTCGAGCTTGCCTTCCTTCGGGAGGAACAGCCAGGCCTGGACGAACTGGTCGTCGCCGCCGAGCAAAGCCACGTTCTGGTACTTGGTCCATTCCCATTCGGGATGGACCTTCTCGCGCCACAAACGCTGAGAACGGGCCCAGGCCGCCGGCATGACGGTTTCCTGCGCGACGAAAGCGAGCCCCGACACCGCAAGGGCGCAGCCGAGCACCGGAAGCCAGAATCGCTTCGTCTCGAGGCCGCAGGCCTGCGTCGCGAGCCACTCGCCGCTCTGCACGAAGCCGCCGATGGCGACGAGCGTCGCCAGCAAAGTCGCCATCGGGATCACGCGCCCGGCCCAGTACGGAACCTCGAGCCAGAGGCACTCGAGAATCGTCAACAGCGGCGCGTGCGAGCGCATGATCGGGTTCATCTTGTCGAACGTGTCGCCGAGGAAGATGAGAATCGCGAACAAACCGAAGCCGAACGCGAAGGGCTTCACGAAGCGCCCGACCATGTAGCGGGTGTAGATCGTCATTGCGCGGCCGCCTTGCGGCTCAGGAAGACCCCGACGAGCAGGCCCACCGCGTCGCACAGCCACGGCGCCATGGACGCGAGCGCCTCGTTGCGCCGTCCCAGGCTGACGCCGATCACGAGCAGGCCGTAGAAGACGAACATGACGCCCAGGCCGGCCGCGAAGTCCGCGCCGCGCGACCGGCGCTTGGCCATGGCAAGCGGGACGCCCACCCAGAAGAACACGAACGGCGAGAGCGCCCCGACCGTGCGCACGGCCGTTTCGACGCGGTACTCCAGGCGGCGATCGTTCGGCGTCGCCGGATCTTTCACCTTCTCGCGCAGGCGCGGGGTGCTCATCTCCTGTATGTCGAGCTCGCGCGGCGCCGTCTGCGCCGCGGTCAGCGGCACGAAGACGCTGTAGCGCTCGAAGCGGCCGGAGGTGAAGCGCTCGGGCTCGTTGTTGGGCAGCTGAAGCTGGCCGTCCAGAAGCTCGAGCGTGATGCCCCGCCCGGGGTCCGTGGTCAGCTTCCCTTTCTCGGCGTTGATGCGCATGCCCGACGTCTGGCCCGGCTTGACGAGGTAGACGCCCTCGAGGAAACCCGTCTTCGCGTCCGAGCCGCGCGCGTAGAGACGCCACGGACCGAGTTCGGTGAAGGAGCGCGGCCGCAGCTCCACGCGCGCCACCTTCTGCGCGGCCTCGGTCGTGCGCTTCTTGAAGGAATGGAACCCGTCCGGACCCGCCTTGTGGTTGATGAAAAGAAGCAGCGCCGAGAGGACGACGGACGTCCAGAGCAGGGGGCGCGTGATTTCACGGTAGGAAAATCCGCTGGAGCGCAGCGCCATGACCTCGCCGGAATCGGCGAGATGGCCCAGGACCAGCATCGCCGCGACCAGGAAGGACATCGGCACGGCCAGGGCGGCGAAGGACGGAAGGAGACGGACGAAGGAGGTGAATATCCACCAGGCCGGTATGCCCTTCATCATCGCCAGCGAGAACAGGCGCAGGAACTGATTCATCATCAGCACGCCCAGGAACAGGGCGACGCAGGCGGCGAAAATCGGCAGGAATTGGCGCAGTATGTAGCGCGGCAGGATCGGCATCTTGTCCGATTCTATCAACTTTGGCCTGACGCCATTCATGGTCTCAAGCCGCCCATATTTGTATCATCGGATTCATGAGCGACCTCTCCCTCCAATCCGACGCCGCCGTCCTGTACGCCGACGACCATTATCCCGAGTTCCTCGAGGATCTCAAGATCCTCGCCCGCATACCGAGCGTCTCGTTCCCCGGTTTCGATCCCAAGGAGGTCGAGCGCTCCGCCGAAGCCGTCGCCGTCCTGTGCAAGGCGCGCGGCCTCGAGAACGTCGAGATACTGAAGCTGCCCGGCGCCCACCCCTACGTGTACGCCGACTGGCTGCACGCCCCGGGCAAGCCGACTTTGCTGCTGTACGCGCACCACGACGTCCAGCCCGCCGGCCGCGAGGAGCTGTGGAAGTCGCCGCCCTTCGAGCCCACCGAGCGCGAAGGCCGCCTGTTCGGGCGCGGCTGCGCCGACGACAAGGCGGGCGCGGTCGCCCACACCAGCGCCATCGCCTCCTGGCTCAAGACCCACGGCTCGCTGCCGGTCAACGTGAAATTAATAATCGAGGGCGAGGAGGAGTGCGGCTCGGACAATCTGGAGCCTTTCCTTCAGACGTACGCGGACAAGGTCATGGCCGACGTGATCGTGCTCACCGACACCGGCAACTTCGACCATGAGACGCCGGCCATCACCGTCGCCCTGCGCGGCATCGTCGCGCTCGACGTGACCGTGCGCTCGATGGACCACCCCCTCCACTCCGGCATGTGGGGCGGCCCCGTCGCCGATCCGGTCCTGGCGCTCTCGAAGATGATCGCCTCCGTCGTGGACGCCAACGGCCGCATGACGATCCCGGGCATCTACAAGGACGTCGCCAAGCCCGCGAAGGCCTCGGAAGCCAGCCTCAAGTCGCTCAAGCTCACCGAGAAGACCTTCCGCGAGCAAAGCGGCCTGTTCAAGGGCACCAAGCTGATGGTGAGCCCGAAGGACATCCTGCGCTCCAACTGGTACCTCCCCAGCTTCTCGGTCAACGCGATCCAGGCCTCGTCGAAGAAGGACTGCGCGAACATCATCAACGACTCGGTGTGGGCGCACATGGGCATCCGCGTGGTTCCGGGCATGAATCCGAAGAAGACGCTGGCGGACCTCAAGAAGCACCTGCTCAAGAACGCCCCGTGGGGCGTGAAGGTCGAGTTCTCCGGCGAGACGGCGAGCCCGTCGTGGACGACCGACACCGACGCGCCCGCCTTCACGGCGGCGCGCACGGCCCTCAAGAAGGGCTATGGCAGGCCCGCCGTGGACATGGGCTGCGGCGGCTCGATTCCGTTCGTCGGGCCCTTCGCGAAAGCCTTGAAGGGCGCGCCCGCATTGCTGATCGGCGTCGAGGACCCGCTCTCCAACCCGCACTCCGAGAACGAAAGCCTGCACCTGGGCATGTTCCAGAAGGCGATCGCCTCGGCCGTGCACCTGTACGCGGAGATCGCGGCGTTGCCTTCCGTTAAGTAAAGCCGGACCATCCGGAACTATCGTTGCATGACGTCCTCCTTAGGGTAAGGCATAACGGGAGGACGTCATGTATCCAGTCTGGGAAGTTCCGGGGCTGACCGCGGGCGGAGTGCTCGCGCTCATCGCGACGTTCCACATCCTCCCGTCGCATCTGTCGGTGAGCGCGATGTGGCTGAACATCTACCTCGAGACCAAGGCCTACCGCGAGGATCGCCCCGAGCTTCTGGAGTTCGTGCGCAAGTACTCGCGCATGCTTCTGATCTTCGCCTACGTGTTCGGTTCGATCACCGGGGTCGGCATCTGGTTCTCGGCCTCGGCCGCCGCCCCGCGCGCCCTCTCCGGGCTGATCCACAATTACGTCTGGGGCTGGGCGACCGAGTGGTGCTTCTTCCTCATCGAGGTCGCCGGCATCTTCGTCTACTACTATACCTTCGACAAGGTCGACCGTAAGACCCACCTGAAGCTCGGCTGGATCTTCGCGCTGGGCTCGTGGACGACGATGGTCGTCATCGTCGGCATACTGACCTTCATGCTCACCCCCGGACGCTGGCTCGTCACCGGAGGCTTCTTCGACGGGTTCTTCAACCAGACCTACTGGCCGCAGCTCTTCCTGCGCACGACGGGCATGTTCGCGATCGCGGCCTCCTACGCCGTGGCCGTGGCCAGCCGCTCGACGGACGATAAGACCCGCGCCACGGTCGTGAAGATCGCGTCCGTGTGGGGGCTGGCCGGGCTCGTCCTCGGCACGGCGTCCTTCTTCTGGTACCGCGCCTCCCTGCCCGAGGCCGCGCGCGCGACCTTCGAGGTGCTCCTGACGCCGGGCCTGACCAAGGGCATGTGCGTTCCCATCGGCCTGATGGCCGCCTACTTCGCC
>JAQTNG010000026.1 GCA_028714015.1 Elusimicrobiota bacterium
ACGTGTAGATCGCGCGCTCGTCGTCGGTCTTGTAGGGGTCCTTCGACGCGGCGGGGGCGGCGGCTTTTTTCGCTTCGGCCTTGGGCGCGGCGGCCTTGGGCGCGTCGGCGGCGAAGGCGGGCGCGGCGGCGAGAAGCAGGGAAATCAGGGCGAGTTTCATGAAAGTTCTCCTAAATGTAAGGCCTATGACCGAGCATAAGCGAGGAAATGGTCGCATCCATCGCCTTTGGGCGCGACCATGATAGCACATCATTAATAGAATGCTCCCCATGGTCAAAGGGGTCGGACGCAACGTCTACTGGATGGGCGCGGTGAGCTTTTTCGCCGACATCGCCGGCGAGATGATCGCGCCTCTGCTGCCTCTGTACATGACCGCGGTGCTCGGCGCCCCGCCCACGGCGGTCGGGCTCGTGGAAGGCGCGGCCGAGCTCTCGGCGAGCGTCTTCCGCGGCGTCGGGGGCTGGTGGAGCGACCGCGCGGGCTCGCGCACGCCGACGGTCGTCTTCGGCTACACGCTCTCGGCTTTCGCCAAGCCCGCGCTGGCCCTGGCCGGCGGCTGGCCGGGCCTGCTCGTCGCGCGCTTCGCGGACCGGGCGGGCAAGGGCCTGCGGGGCGCTGCGCGCGACGCTCTGATCTCGGCGTCGACGGACAAGGAGCACCTGGGCAAGGCGTTCGGCCTGCACCGCTCGATGGACACGGCCGGCGCGGTCGCGGGGCCGCTGATCGGGCTGTGGCTTCTGAGCTCGGGCCTGTCCTACCGGGCGATCTTTATGTGGGCGGGCGCGCCCGCCTTCGCCGCGGTGCTCGTGCTCGTTCTGTTCGTGCGCGAGGCGGAGACCGTCAAACAGGCGCCGAAGCCCGCGCCGCTCGCGTCGACGCCGCTCTCGCCCAAGTTCTGGCGCTTCCTCGCGGTGTACGGCCTCTTCGCCCTCGGCAACTCGTCGGACTCCTTCATCCTTCTCAAGGGCCGCGCGGCGGGGATGAGCGCGACGGCGGTCGTCCTCGCGTATGTTCTGTTCAACGTCGTCAACGCGAGCTTCGCGACGGCGATCGGGCATGTCGCCGACCGGATCGGACGGCGTCTGACGGTGGCCGCGGGCATGGGCGTGTACGCGCTGTGCTACCTCGGCTTCGCGCGCGCGTCGAGCGCGGACATGCTGTGGCCCCTGTTCGCGCTGTACGGGCTGCAGGCGGCCCTGATCGAGGGCTCGTTCCGGGCGGCGGTCGCCGACGCGAGCGATCCCGGCAACCGCGGCCTGGCGCAGGGCGTGTTTCAGGGAGCGGCGGGCGTCCTGGGCTTCACGGCGAGCGCGCTCGCGGGACTCATGTGGACGAAGATCTCGCCCGCGGCGCCCTTCTATTTCGGCGCGGCGTGCGCCGCGTCGGCGGCGGTGCTCCTGCCCTTCAGCGTCTGGAGAAGCGGCGGCTCGAGGGGCGCTGATTGCCGGACGACCTGAAGCTCGCGACGTTCGGGCCGCGGGACGGGTTGCCGGCGCGGAAGGCGTCGGCTCCGACGCGGTCGGCCAGGAGATAGTCGTCGATGAACGGATTGCGGTTGCCCTGGTAGGCCTCGACGAGATCGTTGCGCCGCGCCTCGAAGGCGTCGGGCGGGAACTGGCGGTTCCACTTCATCATGAGCTCGATCTGCTTGTTCCAGAAAGAGACCGAGCTGCCGCCGAACATCCTCGAGTCCTTGTAATGCGAGTAGAAGTAGAGCAGGCCGCGCGCGACGCGTCCCTTGACCGCGTCCGGGGGCTCGAAGACGCCGTTGCCGCGCTTGGCTCCGGCCTTATTCTCGTAGTCGGCCGAGCCCGTCACTTCGCCGAACGGCATGCTGCCGCGCACCGAGTTCGGATGCATGAAGGTCGCCATCAGGTGATGCAGGTCGGAGCGCATCGGCAGGGCCTTCTGAAAGAGGGACTGGGGCCAGGTGTGCTCGACGTTCATGCCCTTTCCGTCGTTATAGCCGTCTCCGTTGGGGTCGCCCTTCTCGGGATAGTCGCCGCCTTCCTTGCTGGTGCCGGGGACGAAGATGCCGGAATAAGCGTCGATGACGCCGCTGACGCCGTTGATCGTCACGTGGTCGGCCTTCGAGAACAGGTAATCCGAGGCCTCGTTGTAGGGGTGCGCCTGATGGCCGCGCGCCGATATCCCCGACAGCGCGTCGAGCAGGGCCCTGCCGGACAGGCCCTCGGTTCCGGGGACGGCTTTCGTGGCGGCGAGCGGCGAGCGCTCGACGAGATGGACGCGGACCGCGCCCTGGCCCTTGGGAACGGCCGCGAAGACGGCGCCCGTCTCGGACTTGATCGCGCGCGCGCCGTCGAAGAAGCGCCCTTCCGGGTGGAAGTTGAAGCGGCTCGCCCAGCCGTCGACCGGCGTGGCGGCCTGGACCGGGGTCCGGGCCTCCTCGGGGACGCCGCCAATCCGGTCCGGCCTCGCGGCGGCCGGGATCGTCACGTCGAGCGCGGTCAGCGATACCGGCGCGAGCGCGGGCTGCAGCGCGAGGGCGGGCGTCAAAGCCGCCGCGGACAGAGCGGGCACGAGCGAGGGCGCCGCCGACAGAGGCGACAGGGCGAGGGGCGTAATCGCGACCGGCGAGCCGAGGCCGGTGATCGCGGGCACGCCGAGAGCCGGGATAAAGGAGCCGGTGACCCGCACCGTCTGGGCCCGGAGGGGGAGGGCGAGGAGCAGCGCGGCGAGCGTGCGGGCGAGGTGTCGTGTCATTGCTTCATTATATGCGCGAAGCCTCCTTCGTACATGGGTCATTGGGCCCATGGACCGGCAGGGCCCATCGTTCTTCAACGGAGGGCGGATGGGGGGCCGCTTTCAAACGGATTTGGGCGCGGCATTGCCTCTTCCTATGTCTCGGTCACACTTCCGCGCCGCATGGCTCGGTCGGGTTTGCTACAATAGAGTTCTTAAATGCCATTCAACACCTTCGGTCTTCGTCCAGAACTCCTCCAGGGAATACAGGCCCTCGGCTATGCCGCCCCGACCCCTGTCCAGGCGGCCGCCATTCCGGAAGCGCTTCAGGGCAAGGACGTCATCGGCTCCGCGCAGACCGGCAGCGGCAAGACCGTCGCGTTCACCTTGCCCCTGCTGTCGCGCCTGCTCGCCGACCGCGAGGCCGAGGGCGGCGCGAAGGCCGGCCTGCGCGTGCGCGCGCTCGTGCTGACCCCGACGCGCGAGCTCGCGACCCAGGTCGAGCGCATGATCAGCGAGCTCGCCAAGTTCTCCCCCGTGAAGTGCGTCGTCGTCATCGGCGGCGCCAGCTTCCACGCCCAGACCCAGGAGCTCAAGCGCGGCGCCGAGGTGGTCGTCGCGACCCCCGGCCGCCTGCTCGACCACATACGCTCCGGCACCTTCAACCTGCAGAACGTGCGCGTCGCCGTCCTCGACGAGGCCGACCGCATGCTCGACATGGGCTTCATGCCCGACGTGCGCCGCATCATGAAGATGCTCCCGGCCGAGCGCCAGACCTTGATGTTCTCCGCGACCATCCCGATCGAAGTCGAACGGGTGGTGAACGAATTCATGCGCACGCCCGTGCGCGTCTCGGTGGACAAGCCGCACTCGACCGCGACGATGGTCAAGCAGTGGCTGTTCCCGGTCACCGAGGATCAGAAGGCGACCTTGCTCGAGGCGATGCTCAAGGCGGAGGGCGTCGATTCCGTCATCATCTTCACGCGCACGAAGGTCCGCGCCGACCGCGTGGCCGGCTGGCTTCAGCGCAAGGCCATCCGCTGCGTGGTCCTCCATTCCGATTTGTCCCAAAGCGAGCGCGACCGCGGCATGGCCGATTTTAGAGAGGGCCGCCACACCGTCCTCGTCGCCACCGACCTCGCCGCCCGCGGCCTCGACGTCCCCGAGGTTTCGCACGTGATCAACTACGACGTGCCCGAGCACGCCGAGGACTACGTCCACCGCATCGGCCGCACCGGACGCGCGATGACCGCGGGCGACGCCGCGACGCTCGTGGCCCTCGAGGAAGAGAAGCTCGTGCCGATCATCGAGGCCTTCATCGGCCAGGAGATCGAGCGCAAGGCGCTTCCCGGCTTCCCGTACCGCGTGCCGCCGCGCATGAAGACCTACCGCCCTTCCTTAATGTCCTCCTTCCGCATGCGCCGCCGCTCCATACCGCGTCGATAACGGTTGCGACGGGCGGGCCCACCCGCTATACTGGGAACATGAAATCCCCCGTTTTTGTTCTCCTGTCTCTCGCGACCGCCCTTCCGTTTCTCTCCGGCTGCGTATCCGCTGACCCCTCGCACGCCAGGAGCATCGGTGTTTCGCCTTCGGCGCTGACGTTCGGCGTGATTTGGATGGGCGGCCGGGGCTACGGCGACGACAGCTTGGCAACGGGGATCGCGAGCCGCTCGGGCCTTACGGTCGTTCCTCTTGAATCCGAAGCGGCTGCCGACCGGGTGGATGTCATCGTGCGGCTGACGACGAAGAATTCGGTCATCGAGACCTTCTCGGCCCGCACCCGCAAGCCCCTCACGACCGGGCACGCGAGCTTCTGGTCGTATCCCGGCCTGCACCGCGACGTGGCCAACCATCTCACGGCTGAATTCGCCCCGCAGACGGAGCTCTACAAGCGGCTCGTGGCGGAGAAGGAGGGCGGCAAGGCCGTCCCCGCGGCGGCGGCCGTCGCCTCCGCGCCGCCGGCGGCTCCCGCTCCCGTCCCGGCGCCCGCGTTCGAATCCGACGTCGAGGTCCCGTCGTTCCGGCTGGCGGAAGACGAGACGAAATTCGCCCTCGTCGTCGGCGTGGAAAATTATCAGACCGTCGCGAAGGCGGAGCACGCCGGGCGGGACGCCCGCGCCGTCAAGGCTTATCTCAAGGCGGCGGGCTATCCGGAGCGGAACATCATTTTTCTCGTCGACCAACAGGCCGGGAAGTCGGCTCTGGAGAAATATCTCGACGCGTGGCTGCCGCGCAATACCGACGAGCGCTCGACGGTCCTCTTCTACTTTTCCGGCCACGGCGCTCCCGACGCCGAGAAGGGGGAGGCTTATTTGATGCCTTGGGACGCGGACGCGAAATTCACCGAATCGACCGGTTATCCGGTGAAGCGGCTGTACGCGAAGCTCAACGCGCTGAAGGCCCGGCGCGTTCTCGTCGCGATGGACGCGTGCTTCTCCGGCGCGGGGCCGCGTTCCGTGATCGGGAAGGGCCTGCGGCCGCTCGTTTCCAAGGTGGACGACGGCGGCGGCGCCGCGGGCCGGGTCGGCGCGCTGACCGCGTCCGCGTCCGACGAAATGACCGGGTCCGACGACGCGTCCGGCCACGGGTTGTTCACGTACTACCTTCTTAAAGCGCTGAACGCGCGCGCGGGCAAAGCCACGCTCAAGGAGCTCTTCGACTCGCTGTCGCCGAAGGTGCGCGACGCCGCGCGCCGCGACAATCGCGACCAGACGCCGCAGCTGGTCGGCGACGGCCGCGCGACGCTGTAAGCTTCACGCCGTCACGCCGCCGACATAAAACCTTTCCGCGATCGTCACCCGCCGCCGTTGACCCCGCCGTATAGACTATGTCATGGGATTCGGCGGCGGGGGGAGCATGATCCAGGACTTCAGGGCGGCGGACAAGGACGGGGCGGGCCTCGCGAGGCTCGTCGTGGATTGGCGGGAGTATTCCGCGATCGAGCGCCTCGGGGACTGGGACAACCTCTCCGGCGACGAGTTCAGCATCCCGATCATCTACGAGCCGGTTTGACGGCTCCCTTCACGAATTCATGACCGCGTCGAGATAGCGCAGCCGCCCTCCGCGCATCTAGAATGCGGCCATGAAGCGGATCAATTCCGTCGTTTCGCTGGTCAAGGCGGCCGCGCGCGGCGCGTCCGAGGACAAGGTGCCGATGATGGGCGCCGCGCTCGCCTACTACACGGCCTTCTCGATCGCGCCGCTGCTCGTCATCGCGATCGGCGTCGTCGGGATCGTCTTCGGCGCGAGCGGCGGCGAGGGCGTCTTCGAGACGGTCCGCGGGCTCGTCGGCGAAAAAGCCGCCCACGCCGTGCGCCTGATGGTCGAGGGCGCCTCGAGCCGGCCGCGCGCGGGCGTCGTCGCGACCGCGGTCGGCGTCGCCGCCTTGCTCATCGGCGCCTCGGGCGTGTTCGGGCAGCTGCAGGAGTCGCTCAACGTCATCTGGAAGGCGAAGCTCAATCCGAGCGCGGGCTGGGGCTTCACGCTGCGCCGCCGCCTGCTGTCCTTCGGCATGGTGGGCGTGATCGCGTTCCTGCTGCTCGTCTCGCTGGTCGTCAGCGCGGGCATCGCGGCGGCGGGAAAGCTGTTCAGCGGGATACTGCCCGGCGGCGAAGCGGTGTGGCAGGCCGTCAACCTGGTCGTCTCGCTCGGCGTGATCTCGGCGCTGTTCGCGATGATCTACAAGGCGCTGCCCGACGTCCGGCTGGCCTGGCGGGACGCCCTGGTCGGCGGCTTCTGGACGAGCGTCCTGTTCAGCCTGGGCAAGTTCGCGATCGGGCTTTATCTGGGAAAGAGCGGCGTCGCCTCGGCCTACGGAGCGGCGGGCTCGGTCATCGTGCTCCTGCTGTGGGTGTATTACTCCTCGCAGATCGTGCTCTTCGGCGCGGAGCTCACGCGCGCCTACGTCGTGCGTTCCGGGCGCCCGATCCCGCTGAAGGAAAACGCGGTTGCGACCGCGGCCGCCTTCGACGCCGCGGCGATGGCGGAAAAGAGCGTCCAAAACGGCAAGCTCCGGGCCGTGTGGTACGTCCTCGGCTCAGCGGCGACGGCCGGCGGCGTCCGGCTCATACGGCGGGGCGCCGAGCAGAAGTGGCGTCATCCGTGGCGTCATGGGGTGCTGGGAAGCTTGACGGCCGGGGCCGGGCTCGCGCTGCTGGCTTTGTCCAAGGCGCGCAAGCCTCTCGAGCCGGACGGAGGCGAGGAGAAGGAGAAGGGGCCCTCGCTGTCGAAGCGCGTCGTCGCGCGCATCCCGTTCAAGGTCAAGAAGGCCGCCGTCGTGGGCGCCATCAAGGGAGGCGGGGCGGAGGCCATCCGCGAGGTCTGGGAAAAAATCTCGCGGCGGGGCTAAAGCTCGCGGCGGTCGACCCAGCGCCATTTGCCCGGCGCCAAATCCTTCAGAGTGACTTTGCCGATGGCCGCGCGCACGAGGCGCAGGCAGGGATGGCCGACGGCCGCGGTCATGCGCCGGACCTGGCGGTTGCGGCCCTCGATCATCGTCAGCTCGATCCACGAGGTCGGAACGTTGAGGCGGACGCGGATCGGCGGATTGCGCGGGGGCAGGTCGGGCTCGAAGTCGAGTAGGCGCGCGCCGCAGGACAAGGTCTTGCCGTCGCTGAGCATCACGCCCTTGCGCAGCTCCTTGAGCGTATTCTCGTCGGGCACGCGTTCGACCTGGGCCCAGTACACGCGCGGATGGGCGTGTTTGGGATCGGTCAGCCGGTGGACGAGGCCGCCGTCGTCGGTGAGGAGCAGCAGGCCCTCGCTGTCGAAGTCGAGGCGCCCCGCCGGGTAGACGCCGGTCGGCAGGCCGAACTTCGACAGGGTCGGCTTGCCGTCCTTGTCGGTGAACTGGGTCAGGACCCCGAAGGGCTTGTTGAGGGCGACGATGCGCGTTTTGGCCATGGTTTAGCGTCTAGCCGGCTTTTCTTTCGCCGGAGAACGCATAGCGTACCACACGGCCGTCCCTTGCGCGCACGATCACGACGCCCGCGATGCGGTCGCCGTCGACGCGGCCCGTCCACTCGATGGCCTCGCGGCTCGGATCGTTGAGGACGGCGGCGAAAATGGTCCCGTTTTCCTCGTCGCGCGCCTGGTAAAGGGTGGGGGAATAGCCTTGGCTCACCGCGCCGGCCACGACGAGCTTGCCGCTATGGAAAATGAGCGTTTCTTTCCTTGAGCCCCAATGGAAGAACCCGTCCTGCTTGACCTTCACGTCCCAGGCGCTACCGTCGATCGGCCCGCCGAAGATGGCGGCGTACACGAAATTCACGGCGGTGAACAGAGCGCTCGCGACTGTTGTCATTCCCCGTGGATATAGCAGGCGGAGCCGGGAGCCGCAAGACCAAAATTGTTACGATTCCGGGATGACCCGATTCTTTCCGCTGCTCCTCCTGATCCTGGCGATTCCCGCCTCCGCCGCGTCGAACGACCGCGACATGCGCAGGGCGACGGTGCAGATTCATTTCACGGCCTCCGCCCCCGACTACGCCCAGCCCTGGCAGCCCGGCCGCCAAGGCGGCGGGACCGGCTCGGGCGTCGTGATCGACGGCCACCGCATCCTGACCAACGGCCACGTCGTCGCCAACGCGGCCTATCTGTCGGTGCGCAAGTCCGGCGACATCAGGAAGTATCCCGCGCACGTCGCCTTCGTGGGCCATGACGGCGAGACCGCGGTGATCACCGTCGACGACGACTCCTTCTTCACGGGCACGGTCGCGGCCAAGTTCGGCGGCCTGCCCTATCAGCGCGACAAGGTCGCCGTGTACGGCTACCCGATCGGCGGCACCGACCTCTCGGTCACCGAGGGCATCGTCTCGCGCGTGGGCGTGACCGTCTACGCCCATTCCGCGCGCGCCCTGCTCGCGGTGCAGACCGACGCGGCGATCAACCCCGGCAACTCCGGCGGCCCCGTCTTCCAGGACGGCAAGCTCGTCGGCATCGCCTTCCAGCACAGCGTCGGCGCGCAGAACATCGGCTACGTCGTGCCGATGCCCATCATCGAGCGCTTTCTCAAGGACATCAAGGACGGGCGCTATGACGGCATCCCCGACCTCGGCATCTGGTGGCAGAGCACGGAGAACGACAGCCTGCGCAAGTCCCTGGGCCTGCCCAAGGACAACAGCGGCGTGCTCGTCACGAAGGTCGCCTACGGCGCGTCGGCCTGGGACGCGCTGAAGGAAGGCGACACTTTGGTCCGGATCTCCGGCGTCAAGATCGGGGAGGACGGGACCATCCCCTTCCGCGACGACGAGCGCATCGATTTTTCCGACCTCATCAGCCGCCGTCAGGTCGGGGAGAAGCTCGACGCGACGGTCGTGCGCGACGGCAAGGAGCAGTCCGTCAAGATCACGATGAGGCCGTCCGCCGACCTCGTCCCGGGGCCGCGCTACGACTCCAAGCCCTCCTACTTCATCGCCGGCGGGCTCGTGTTCATGCCCCTGAGCGACGAGCTCATCGCCGCGCGCGGCGCGGGCTTCCGCGTCCGCTCGCTGTCCGCCGACGGCATGCCCACGCCCGAGCGCACCGAGGTCGTCGTGCTCTCCCACGTCCTCGCCCACGACTTCAACCGCGGCTACCACAGCTGGTCCATGGCGCCCGTCACGCGCGTCAACGGCCGCCTGATCGGCAAGCTCACCGACCTCGTGGAAGCCTTCAAGACGCCGATCAACGGCCGTCACGAGATCGAGTGCGAGCACTACTCCGGCTACGGCGACAACAAGGGCACGCGCATCGTCCTCGACGCCGACGCGGCCGCGAAGATCCTGCCCGCGATCCTGGCGCGCTACGGCGTGCCCTCCGACCGTTCTGAAGATCTCAAGAAGCCCTGACATCGCGGGGCGCGCGAGCGCACTCATGCACAGATGACGACTGATCCCTCCACCTGGGTCGACGCCTACGGCGACCGCCTGTTCCGCTACGCCCTGTCCCGCGTGCGCGACGAGGGCTCCGCCGAGGACCTGATCCAGGACGTCTTCCTCGCCGCTCTTAAGTCCCGCGACCGGTTCAAGGGGGAGTCCTCCGAGCTGACCTGGATGACCGGCATACTCCGCAACAAGATCTTCGAGTTCTACCGCCGCCAGGCGAAGGAGGTTCCGCTTCTCCCGTCCGACGAGGACGCCGATCCGCAGAGCGAGTTCTTCGACGCCCGCCACTGGAAATCCTCCGCCGCGCCGCGCGACTGGGGCGGCGAGCCCGCGAGATCGGCCGAGACCGCGGAATTCTCGGCCGCGCTGCGCCGGTGCCTGGACGCGCTCGCGCAAAACGCCGCCCGCGCCTTCATCCTGCGCGAGATGGAAGGCTTGGCGCCGAAGGAAGCCGCCGAAGCGCTCGGCGTCGCCCCCGGCCACCTCGCCGTGCTTCTCTATCGCGCGCGCATGCGCCTGCGCCGCTGCCTCGAGAAAAACCACTTCGCGCCGGAAGCCGCCGCATGAGCTTTCTTCCCTCGTGCCGCGACGTTTCCAGGCATCTGTCCGAGGCCCTCGATTCGGGCCGGCCCTTGGGCATGCACGTCCGCCTTCATGTGTCCCTGTGCGAGGCGTGCCGCCGCGTCCTCGCTCAGTTCGCGCTGATCCGGCACGGCGCCGCGCGCGCGCCGGAAGCGGGGCCGTCCTTGTCCCCCGACGCGAAGGCGCGCCTGCGCCGGTCGCTCGCTGACAGCTGAGACACAAAACCGCCTTTTGAATCGTCTAACAAGCGGTGACGAATTCGATGATTGGCGTCGACGGGTCTTCGAACGCCGATGAAAACGCCTGGAGCCGCAAGGAAGCTCCGCTGATGCTCGCGCTGGTCGTCGGCGGGGTCATCCTGCTCGTCGCGGCCTATCGGCTCATTTGCGGCGCCGGCCACCGCGACATGCGCCATCGCCGCTAGCCGGCTATTCGACGGTCATGCGGTTGGCGGCGCCGCGCGAGCCGCGGACGCTCCGCGCGACCTTCCCGCCGCGCGCGTTCCCCGTCCGTTCGCCTTTGACCGTCATCAGGTTGGTCACGCTCCTGACGCCCTCGATTTCGGCCGCGTACTCGGCCGCGAGATCCTTCTGCGCCTCGTAGTCGGCCACCCCGCGAAGCGTGACGACGCCGCCCGAGGCTTCGACCTCGATCTTGAGCCCGCTCACGCTCTTCTGGAACGCGAAGGCGGACCGCACCTTGCCCGTGATCCAGGGATCCGGACGCTCGGCGAAGTCCGCGGCGCAAAGCGCGAGCGTCGAGAGAAGCAGGAGCGTTTTCATGATGCCTCCATCCGATCGGATGCGGCAGAATAACAAGCGCCGTCGCCGCGGCCCATGGAGGCAGGGCAAAGCTTTGTTGACGGAATTCCCAACATGGGCCGAAAGGCCCGCGCGGACGAGCCCTCATGGAAGGTACAATGTGCCTTCATGATCTCAGTCCGCGGCCTCAAAAAATCATTCGGCGACCAGATTCTCTACGACGGCGCGGACCTCCAGCTCAACGCGGGGGACCGCTACGCTTTGGTGGGACCGAACGGGGCAGGCAAAACAACGCTCTTTAAGATGATCCTCGGCGAGGAAGAGCTCGAGGGCGGCTCGATCGAATGGAAGCGCGGCGCCAAGGCCGGCTACCTGCCCCAGGAAAATCCGCCGATCGGCCCCGAGACCGTGCTCGAGACGGCGCTCGCCCACCGCTCCGACCCCGACGGCCGCGAGACGGCGAAGGCCAAGAAGATCCTGATGGGGCTGGGCTTCCAGGTGAAGGACTTCGACCGGCACCTCACCGAGCTGTCGGGCGGCTGGGCGATGCGCGCCGCGCTCGCGCGCCTGCTCGTCGAAGAGCCCGAGCTCATGCTTCTCGACGAGCCCACCAACCATCTCGACCTCGTGACCTTGCTCTGGTTCCAGAAGTACCTGCAGAGCTATCCGGGCGCGATCCTGATGATCTCGCACGATCGCGCCTTCATCGACAACGTCTGCTCGGCCATCGTCGCTGTCGAAGAAAAGCGCCTGAAAATATACAGAACGAATTACGACGGCTTTCTCGCCGAGCGCGAGGCGGCGCGCGAGCGCCTGGTCTCCGCGCATAAGCAGCAGCAGGACGAGATCGAGGCGATGAAGGAGTTCATCATGCGCAACCGCGCGCGCGTCTCCACCGCGTCGCGCGTGCAAAGCGTCATGAAGAAGCTCGAGAAGGTCGAGGAGATCGTGCTTCCGCCCTCGTCGAAGGTGGTCAGCATCTCGTTCCCTCAGCCCGGGCGCACCGGCACGACCGTCCTCAAGCTCAAGAACGTCTTCAAGTCCTACGGCACGAACAAGGTGTACGAGGGCCTCGACTTCGAGCTCGAGCGCGGCTGGAAGATGGCCTTCGTCGGGCCCAACGGGGCCGGTAAATCCACGCTCCTAAAGGTCATCGGCGACATCATACCGATCGACTCCGGCGAGCGCGTGCTCGGCCACAACGTGAAGGTCGGCTACTTCTCCCAGCACCGCGAGGGCCAGCTCGAGCCCAAGCGCACGGTTCTCCAGGAGGCGATGAGCGTCGGCCGCACGAACGGCGACCTCTTCACGCGCACCGTGCTGGGCACCTTCCTGTTCCCGGGCGACACCGTCCACAAGAAGGTGGAGGTGCTCTCGGGCGGAGAGAAGAGCCGGCTGCAGCTCGCCAAGCTGCTCCTGGACCCGCCCAACGTCCTGCTGCTCGACGAGCCCACGACCCACCTCGACCTCACCAGCGTCGAGGCCCTCGTCGAGGCCCTCAAGAAGTTCGAGGGCACGATCTGCGCGATCAGCCACGACGTTTACTTCCTCAACGCCGTCGCCGACCACGTCGTGCACGTCGTGCAGGGCAAGATCACGGTGTTCCCCGGGCATTTCGAGTACTTCCTGCGCCGCCAGGCCCAGCTCGACGCCGAGGCCGCGGCGAACCGCCCGGAGCCGACCGAGGCGCAGAAGGCCGAGACCGAGGCCGAGAACCAATACGAAGCGTCGAAAGAAGCGCGCCGCCGCTTGAAGTCGCTCGAGAAGGCTCAGGCCGAGCTCGACCGCCTGCATGTCGAGCTCGAGCGCATCGCCCACGAGATGTCGGATCCGAAGCTCTATGAGGACTTCGAACGCGTCACGAAGGTCGGCGAGGAGATGGAGACCGTCCAGGCCTCCATCCAGCTGAAGGAAGAAGAAGTCAAACGCCTCACGGCGTGATTCGACCGCCGATCACGGCGCGAACTGTTTCCTGGAAACAGTTGGAGCGATCCTCAAGGATAGACGAGAGCTTGAGCGATCGCTAAAGCCGGCGCTTCGACATCATCGCCTTGAGGGCTTCCGCCATCGCGCCGACCGGCGCCTCCTGCGGCTTGGCCTGCGTCGGACGCGGCGAGGATCCCCGGCTCGCCGCGTTGGCCGAGTTGCGGTCGTCGCGGCTGCCGATGACGGGCTTGCTCTTCAGCGAGAGGGCGATGCGCCTGCGCTCCAGGTCCACCTCGAGCACGGTGACGTGCACGCGCTGGGCGACCTTGAGCACGTCGGACGGCTGCGCGACGAAGGTGTCGGACACCTCGCTGACGTGCACGAGGCCGTCCTGGTGGACGCCGATGTCCACGAACGCGCCGAACGCGGCGACGTTGGTGACGATGCCGGGAAGCTTCATGCCGGGCTTCACGTCCTCGAGCTTGGAGACCGCTCCGAAGGCGAACGCCTCGAAGCCCGAGCGCGGGTCGCGGCCGGGCTTGGCCAGCTCGGAGAGGATGTCGCGCAGAGTCAGCTCGCCCGCTTCGGCCGTCGCGTATTTTTTGATGTCGATCTTGGCGCGCAAGGACGGGCTCGTGATCAGATCCTTTACGGTCGTCCCGAGATCTTCCGCCATCTTCTCGACGATCTCGTAGCGCTCGGGGTGGACGGCGCTCGCGTCGAGCGGGTTGCGGCCGTCGCGTATGCGCAGGAAGCCCGCGGACTGCTCGAAGGCCTTGGGCCCCAGGCGGGGGACCTTCTTCAAGGCGTCCCGCGAAGGGAAGGCGCCGTTCTCGTTGCGGTACTCGACGATGTTCTTGGCGAGCACGGGCCCGAGACCCGAGACATAGGACAGCAGCTCCTTGCTCGCGCTGTTGACCTCGACGCCGACGCTGTTGACGCAGGAGACGACGGTGTCGTCGAGCGAGCGCTTGAGGCCGAACTGATCGACGTCGTGCTGATATTGGCCCACGCCGATCGACTTCGGATCGATCTTGACCAGCTCGGCGAGCGGATCCATGAGGCGGCGGCCGATGGAGACCGCGCCGCGGACGGTGATGTCCTCGTTGGGAAACTCCTCGCGCGCGGCGTCGGAGGCGGAGTACACGGAGGCGCCGCTCTCGTTGACCATCACGACGGTGACGCCGGGAATGTTCAGGCCGCGCACGAACTCCTCGGTCTCGCGCCCGGCGGTGCCGTTGCCGATCGCGACGACCTCGGTCTTGTGGAGCGCGCACAGCTTCTTGACCTTGACCGCGGCGTCGAGGCGCCCTCCTTCGCCGGTGTGGGGCATCACGACGTCGTGATGCAGCAGCTTGCCCTGCTCGTCGAGGCAGACGAGCTTGCAGCCGGTGCGAAAGCCCGGGTCGAGCGCCAGCAGGCGCTTCTGGCCGAGGGGCGAGGACATCAGGATCTCGCGCAGGTTGCGCGCGAACACGGCGATGGCCTCGCGGTCCGCCGCCTTCTTCGTGTCGAGGCGGACCTCGGTCTCCATCGAGAAGGACATCAGGCGGCGGTAGGCGTCCTCGACGGCGAGGCGGACCTGGGCGGCGCAGGGGCCGGTGCCCTTGGCGAACAGGGACTGCAGCAGCGGGATCGTTTCTTCTTCAGACACTTCGACGCGCATATATAAGAAGCCCTCGGACTCGCCGCGGCGCATCGCGAGCACGCGGTGGGACGGAGACTTCACGGCCGGCTCCTTCCAGTCGAAGTAGTCCTTGAACTTGGCGCCCTCGTTTTCCTTGCCGGCGATGACCTTGGAGTGGAACTCGCCCTTGGAGAAGAACACCTCGCGCAGGCGGGCGCGGGCGGGGGCGTCCTCGGCGACGCGCTCGGCGATGATGTCGCGCGCGCCGGCCAGGGCCTCGGCCGCGTCCTTGACGCCTTTCTCGGCGTCGATGAAGGCGGCGGCCAAGACGGCCGGATCGCCGGGGCCTTGGGCGAAGATCGTGTCGGCGAGCGGCTCGAGGCCCTTCTCCTTGGCGATCATCGCGCGGGTGCGCTTCTTCGGGCGGTAGGGCAGGTAGATGTCCTCGAGCAGGGCCAAGGTCGGCGCGCCGACGACCTTCGCGGTGAGCTCGGGCGTCAGCAGGCTGCGCTCCTCGAGCGACTTCATGATCGCCGCCTTGCGCGCGTCGAGCTCCTTGAGCTGCCCCAAGCGGTCGCGAACGGCCATGATCGCGACTTCATCGAGGTTGCCCGTGACTTCCTTGCGGTAGCGCGCGATGAAGGGGATCGTCGCGTCCTGATCGAGCAGGCCGATCACGGCGTTGACTCCGGCGGCGGGCAGCGACAGCTCGGCGGCGATGAGGGAGGGGTATCGATCGATCATGGGTTCAATTTTACCTTACCGACGGGAGAGTGCGGCCCGCAAAATCGTAAAAAACGGCGTGAAGATCGATTTTCCGTGGCCCGAGGCGCGTTCCGTTCTGAAGCTCGCCGGCCCCATCGCGCTGACCCAGATCGGCATGGTGCTGTACGGCACGGTGGTCATGCTCTTCGTCGGGCGCCTGGGGCCCGTGGCGATCGCCTCGGTCGGCCTCGGCTCGATGATCTATTTCACCGGCTTCGTGGTGGGGATGGGCGTCGTGATGGGCATCGACAGCCATTCGTCGAAGGCGTTCGGCGCGGGCCGCCCCGACCTGTGCGGCCAGCTGCTCGTTCACACCTTGGTCCTGGCTCTGGCGGTCGCGGTCCCTCTGTTTTTCCTGTTCGGCCTCGCCGGGGCCGCGTTTCGCTTCATCGGCGTGGACCCCCGCGCGGCCGAGGGCGCGATCGGCTACATTCGCGTCCTGCGCTGGGGCGTGTTCCCCGGGCTGTGCTTCGTCGCCTGCCGGCAGTTCCTGCAGTCGATGAGCGTCACGACGCCGCTCGTGATCGCGATCGTCGCCGGCAACCTCGTCAACGCGGCGCTCGACGCGGTCCTCGTCTTCGGGCGCTTCGGCGCGCCCGTTCTCGGCGTGCGCGGCTCGGCGTTCGCCACGCTCGGGGCCAACGCCGCGATGTTCGCGATCGTCGCCGCCGCGGCGTGGAGCCGCCTGAGCGCGATCTCGTTTCGGTTCCACGGCTGGCACCGGCGGCTGTTCGTCGACGTGTTCGCCCTCGGCCTGCCCGGCGGCATGGCCATGGTCGTCGAGGTCGCGGTCTTCTCGCTCGTCACCGCGCTCGTCGGCCGCCTCGGCGCCGAGATCCTGGCCGCGCATCAGCTCACTTTGAACCTGGCGAGCCTGACCTTCATGGTTCCGATGGGGCTCTCACACGCGGCGGCGACGCGGGTCGGCCAGGCCCTCGGGCGCGACGATCCGCGCGCGGCGGCGGCCTCGGGGCGGGCGGCGGCGATCATGGGCGTGTCGTTCATGGCGGCGACGGGCGTCGCGTTCGCCGCCGCGCCCCGTTTCATTCTCGGCCTGTTCGGCGCCGACGACGCGCTGATCGCCCGCGCCACGCCGCTGCTGTACTGCGGCGCCGCGTTCCAGGTCTTCGACGGCGCCCAGGCCGTGCTGACGGGCGCCCTGCGCGGGCTCGGCTCGACGCGGCGGCCGCTGCTGATCAATCTTCTCGGCCACTGGCTGATCGGCCTGCCCGTCGGCGTGACCCTCGGCTTCGGGCTCGGGTGGGGAGCGACGGGGCTCTGGCTCGGACTCGTCGCGGGCCTCGCGTCCGTCTCGATCCTGCTCTGGCGCGAATGGGAAAGAATGACGCCGGACGACGAATCTCTCGCCCTCCAGGCTGCCGTCGTTCGCGCCGGCGCTTCTCAAGGGTAGCCGGCGTCCCGGGCCTTGATATCGAACAAGCGTTCGACTATACTATTTCATGCCCGAAGCGCCGCGCGGACGGGGAACCTCGCTCAACCCGACGAACCGTTTCGAGGAGCTCGCCTACGAATGGGAGGAGAGCGCCGACCCCGCCGAGAAACCGGCGCCGAAGACGCGTTTCTACCGCGACACGGCGAAATCCATTCTCGTCAGGAACGACAGCCCCGACATACCCTTCACCTGGAGCCTGAACCCGTACCGCGGCTGCGAGCATGGGTGCGTCTACTGCTACGCGCGGCCCTACCACGAGTACCTCGGGCTTTCCTCCGGCCTCGACTTCGAAACGAAGATTTTCGTGAAGGAAGACGCCCCGAAGCTCCTCGCGGCCGAGCTGAGCAAGAAAACCTGGGAGGCCGAGACGATCGCCCTCGGCGGCGTCACCGACGTCTACCAGCCGATCGAGCGCAAGCTCAAGGTGACGCGGGGCTGCCTTTCGGTGATGGCGGACGCGCGCCAGCCCTGCGGGCTCGTGACGAAGAACGCCCTCGTCACGCGCGACATCGACGTTTTCCAGGAACTGACGCGCCACGCCGGCGTGCGCGTGATCATCTCGCTGACGACGCTCGACCCGGAGCTCGCCCGGCGCATGGAGCCGCGCGCCTCGGCGCCCTCGGCGCGCCTGAGCGCGATGCGCGAGCTGTCGAAGGCGGGAGTGCGCGTCGGCGTGATGACCGCCCCGATGATCCTCGGCCTCAACGACCACGAGATGCCCGGACTCCTCGAGGCGGCGGCCGAGGCGGGCGCCTCGACGGCGGGCTACGTGCCGCTGCGCCTGCCGCACCAGCTTGGGGCCCTGTTCGACGACTGGCTCGCGACGAACTACCCGGATCGCCGGGAAAAGGTGCTCAACCAGATCAAGTCGACGCGCGGCGGCGAGCTCAACGATCCGCGCTTCGGAACGCGCATGCGCGGCGAGGGAATTTTCGCCGAGCACCTCGCCAGGCTCTTCGCCCTGACCTGCAGGCGCCTGGGGCTCAACCAAGGGGGACGGATGGAGCTCGAGCGGGGGAATTTCCGGCGGCCGCTCGGCGACCAGCTGCGTCTGCTTTAGCGGGCGGAGGAAAGGACGGCTTCGCGCTCGCGGCCGTACAGCGCGGCGAGCACCAGCGGGCGCTCGAACCAGACCTTGAAGCCGCCGAGCAGGCGCGGCGAGACATTGATGATCAGGGGCTGCGCGTCGAGATCCTTGAGCTTGACGCTGAGCGCGGCGTCGCCGGGGCCGTCGATCGACGACAGCTCGATCTCGGAGCCGCGCGCCTGCTGCAGCACCATCCACGGGCGGACGAGGCGGCGCATCGAGTCGGGGAGGCTCTCAGCGTCGGAGACGTCGAGCGCGAGGTCGGGGGTGGGGCACGCGGCGACGGTGCGGCAGACCGGGACGGCGGGCGCCTTCATGCCGGGCAAGGTCTCGAGGATATCCTTGCGCTTCTCGCCCGCGGTCTTCTCGAGGCCGGCGCGGAGGTTGTCCCCGGAGTGGACGTCGGACACCGCGTCGCGCAGATCGGACTCGCGGGCCTCCGCGACGTAGAACTCCTCGCGGCGGGCCGCCTCATCCAGGCGGGCCTTGAGGTGCGCGTCCTGCGACACGAAGCGGCGCAGCTTGTCCTCGGCCTTCGCTCCGCCGGACAGTCGAACGGGCTTGGGCGAGGACGCGGCGAAGGAGGGTGCGGCCAGGACGAGGCTGAGGAGAATGGATGCCTTCATGGCTCCATTATAACCCGGAATGCCGTCAGCGCGCCTGGGTCCTTTGGCGGGTAAAAACGCCGAGGCGGCGGTCCTTGCGCACGTCGTCCCAGGAGAACACGAGGCCGTTCATGGCCACGAACACGCCCGGGGGCAGGGCCTGCGCGAAGGAGAGGGCGGAGCCGAGGTTGAACATGCCGTCCGACGAGCCGAAGCGGTAGGGGCGCATGGCCCCGGTCAGCACGATGGTCTTGCCCGAGAGCCCCCGGCCGAGCACCGCGGCGGTCTCGGCCATCGTGTCGGTGCCGTGCGTGATCACGATGCGGCTCTCCGGCGCGCGCCGGCACGCCGCCAGGATCCGCCCGCGGTCGCCCGCGGTCATGTTCAGGCTGTCCTTCATCATGAGCACGCAGACGCGGGTCTTGAGGCGGCAGCGGCCGAGCTTGAGCATCTCGGTCAGGTGGGTTTTCCCGAAGGACAGCGTGCCGCGCAGCTCGTCGTATTCCTTGTCGAAGGTCCCGCCGGTCACTATGACGAGCGCCTTCATCTAGCGCTTGGAAACGACTTTGGTCGCGACGGGCATGTCGACCCGCAAAGTGCGCGCGGTCGCATACTCCTCGATCGCCTTGGCGAGGCTGTCCACCATCCTGTCCTGATAGGCGGGGTCGTTGAGCTTGGCCGCCTCGTCGGGATTGTTGAGGTAGCCGAGCTCGATGAGCACGCTCGGCTCCGCCGGATTCTTCAGGACGTAGTAGTCGGACTTCGACGACTCGGCGCGGAAGCCGTCGCCGCGCAAGGTGCGCGAGAAGGTCCGGGCCAGGCGCTCGCTGTCGCTCGCCTGGCCGCGCGGGGCCGCGGGCATCGGCGGCACGCTCGGGTGACGGCGCCTTCGCGCCTTGCTCGCCTTCTGAGGCCCATAGCTGTACACGACGGCGCCCGCGGACTTCCTGCCTCTCACCTGGTTGAGGTGCAGGGAGACGAAGATCGAGCCTCTCATGTCCACGCTCTCGACGAGCCGGCCGTCGAGCGTCACGTAGCGGTCGGTGTCGCGCGTCAGGACCACGGGCAGATCCGCGTTCCGGGCGAGGCGGGCCTTGAGCTTCTTGGCGAAGACGAGCGCGATGTCCTTCTCCCGAAGGCCGCGAACGATGGCTCCCTCGTCGTCGCCGCCGTGGCCGGGATCGATGATCACGGGCGTCATCGGCTGGCCGGGGGCCGGAAGGATGGGGGAGGCCGGATTCATCGCCAAGGAGGGAACGGCCAAAGCGGCGGCCAGGAGGGCCGGGGCAAAGCGATTCCAAGCGGGCGTTTTTCTCATATAAAGCTAAAAATCACGGCGTTTCTCTACTATAACGGCTTCCCCTGGCGATGTCAAGGGGCGGCCTCTTATCCGGGGATGTGGGCCCTAAGGCCCATGACCGGCATTTTCGAGACGGCTATCCTATACCCGTGAGGAGCTATCTGCCCATCATCAGCGTGATCGGCCTTTTGGGGGCCGGCGGCGCCGTCACCTGGTCGGTCATGGCCCGGCCCGATGACGCCTATATTACGCACGAGGTGGCCGATTCGTTCAATCTCCAGACGGGGCCCGCCCCGGTCCGCGCGCCCGCGGCGCTCGCCTCCGGCGAGACCTTGCGCGACGCGGTGGCCGCCGCGCCTCCGGCGGCGTCGTCCCTGATGCGGCCGATCGCCGCTCCCGGCATGGCCGTCGGCGGCCTGCCCAAGGACGCGGCCGACAAGCGGTATACCGTCATCACGCCTCGGGCCGAGGCCTGGGCGAAGAAGCATGAATTTCTGGCGGGCCTGATCGCCAAGCCCGCGTCCTTCCTGATGGCCCGCAGCTCGCTCGGCAGCGCGCGCGGCCTGCGCGCGTTCCTCGGCGATCCGAAGAAGGTGGACGCCTACATGAATTCGGCGCTGGTGCGCGTGACGATCAACAGCCCGACGGTGGCCAAGGCCCTGCTCGGCAACCCGGCGGTGATCCGCGCCTTCCTCGCCATGCCCGCCATGCGCGATCCTCAGGCGGTTCGCGCTTTGCTCGCGAGCCCGATGCTCCGCAAGATGCTCGACTGCCCCGCGATCCAGGAAGCGCTCGGCGACCCCGAGGTCATGAACCGGATGGTCGCCGATCCGCAGACCATACGATGGATCGCGTCGCATCCCGACGCGCTGACGGCCATCGCCTCGGCCGTGCCCGCCCTGGCCGACGCCCTGAAGCGCTGAAGGGGCCGGGCTTTCCGATCTTGCGATTCTTCTGGCCATGCAACTTTTCCAGGGGCTCAATCGT
>JAQTNG010000027.1 GCA_028714015.1 Elusimicrobiota bacterium
AAGCTCGGCCAGCTGTTGATGTCGATGATATAAATCTTTCCGCCGGGAGTCACGATGGCGTCGCCGCCGAACACCTCGACCTTCACGGCGCTCGCGGCGAGCTCGGCCTGGGCCGCGAGGTCCTCGAGCTCGAAGGGCAGGCGGCGGGCGGTGGAGGGGTCGTGGTAGAACCAGGTGAACCACTGGCCCGGGCCGACGCCGTAGAACTTGATGAGGTCGCCGTCGGTGTGGCGCTGGATGGCGAGGTCGTTGATCTCGCGGCTCTCGAACTCGCGGCGGATCGTCTCGGCCTCGGCCCAGTCCTTGGCGAAGACCACGTCGTAGGCGCAGGTGTTGTGCACGTCGCCGCGCTTGAGCCACCAGCCGCCGTCGGCCTCGAAGTCCGGCGCTTTCCTGTTGGCGTCGGCGGTGGAGCGGCGCACCTCCGTGGGCGGATAAGAGAGGCCGGGCGTGTTCGCGAAGGACTCGAGCATGCGCGTGCGGTAGCAGCCGAGGACGGAGTCGGCGGGGTTGACCGTCACGACGCCGGTCTCGGCCTCGATCTTCTTGAGGCGCATGAGGCGCGGGTAGGTCTCGCACATCGGGACGATGAGGTCGAAGTCTTTCCCGTCGGAGCCGTCGAACTCCTCGGGGGTCATCACCGTGACCTGGGTCTTGAGGATCGAGAGCTGGTCCATCACCGCCTTGAGGATCAGCGCGTCGTCGGATTCGCGGCCGGGGGAGTTTTGCGTCTCGCGCAGGATGCCAAGAGCTTTCATCGCTTCGTCTCCGTGGTGAGGAATGATTCGGCCGCGCCGAGGTCTTCGGGGCGGTCCACATCGAGGGATTTCGAAAGGGTGATGCCCATGACGCCCTCGCCCGAGGCGACGAGCTCTTTCCAGAAGTCCCGCAGGCGCGAATGGGCCGCCGCTTCGGGAAAGCGCCGGGTCGCGGCGCGCGTCAGGTAATAGAGGCCGCACGTGACCGCATCCTTGCGCTTCGTGTCGCCGCCGATCGCTCCTACCCGGCCGTTCGCGTCGACGTCGGCCCAGAGGGGGTTCTCGTCGTCGACGTGCAGGGTCAGAGCGAGTCCGGCGACGGCCTTGGCCGCTCGGCATTCGGCGATGAACCGAGCGACGTCTTCGGGCCTGATCAGCGCGTCGACGGTGCTGACCACGAAATCCTCTTCCGTTTCCGCCAGACGGAGGGACACGAGCCGGAAAGATTCAAAGGACGAGGCCGTATTCGCCATGACGAAATCGAATTTCATCGCCGGAAAGGAGGCGGCCAGGCTCGGAGGCACCGCCGTCCCGCGGCTGTTCGTCAGAACGGTCAGCGAAGTCGCTCCGGCGGCGCGCAGGCCGTCGACGACCCAATGGATCAGAGGCTTGCCGGCGACCGGGATCAGCGGCTTGACGGTGCCGGCGTGGCTCTTGGCCAGGCGCGACCCCTCTCCCGCGGCGATGATCCCGGCCTTCATCCGAGGATCGCCTCCAGTTCGACGACCGACCGGATCGTCCAGTCCTGCCCGGCCTTGGGCGCCTCGGCCGCGACGGAGATCAGGGCCATTTTCATGCCGGCGCCGGCGGCGCCCGCCATGTCGCGCTTGACCGAGTCGCCGATCATGACGCAGTCCGCGGGAGACGCCGACACGGCCTTGGCGGCATGGAGGAATATCGCGGCGTCGGGCTTGGTCACGCCGAGCACCCCCGAGTCGGCCACGACGGAGAAGAGCGGGCGCAATCCCTCGGCGGTCAGGATGCCCTCGAGGTTGCCGTAAAAATTAGAGACGATGCCGAGGCGGTAGCGCTTGGAGAGGCGCTCGAGCACGGGGGTCAGGCGCTTGAACTGGCCGCGGCAGTCGGCGACAAAGCGGTCGGTGATGGGGTCGATCAGCATGGCTTGGTCCGGCGCCAGGGCTTTGATCACGTCTTCGACCTGGAGGCGCACGGTCTCCGCCAAGTTCAGGCCCCTCAAGGAGTGGCGCGCGGGGAGGTTGTCGTCCGAATCGTAGAAGGCGCGGTCGAAGCGGTCCTTGGGGAGGTCGAGGCCGACTTCCTTATAGATGGGGTGAAAACGCTCTAGCCAGGTGGTTCCGTCGGCGTCGAGGGTCCCCCCATAGTCGAACAGAAGGCACTTCATCCGCTGATTATACTTAATCGCGTCGGCGCCGGCGGGCGCGAATATTACCGTAATATAGGCAGGCCTTGACAATGATGGGTAAACCTGTTATAAATCCGTGCCGCACAAAAACGCGCCGAGTCCGACCTCCCGGGGAATACGGGGGGGCGTCGGCGCTTTTTTAATGGCCTGTTGCCGTGGTCGTGCGCAAACTAAGGAGATAAATGCCCAAGCTCGAAGTGGTCAAGGAGAAGCTCGGAGCCCTGAAAGGGCTCGCGGAGATGTTCCTGGGCCCCAAGGACGTCGTCGGCATCGACGTCGGCTCGTATGCGGTCAAGGTCGTCCTCTTCAAGCTCGAGGCCGGCGCGTACACGCTCAAGGCCTGGGGCCATCTGCCCCTCGGCGCGAAGGCGGACGCGGGTCCCGACGAGAAGAAGATCGCCGTGATCAACTTGCTGCGCGCCTTCTTCATCGAGAAGGGCGTCAAGGTCAAGGAAGTCTCGACCGCTTTGTCGGGCAACGCCGTCATCGTCCGCTACGTTAAATTCCCCCGCCTGACGAAGCTCGAACTCCTCTCGACCTTGGCCACCGAGGCCGAACCGTTCATCCCTTTCGACATCAACGAAGTCCAGCTCGGCTTCCACATCCTCAGCGAGATCGTCGAGGACGGCCAGAAGAAGATGGAGACCGTGCTCGTCGCGGCCAAGCGCGAGCTCGTCGTCTCGCGCCTCGAGATCCTCCAGGGCGCGGGGCTGACCCCGGCGATCATCGACGTGGACAGCTTCGCGCTCGAGAACGTCCACGAGCGCATCCGGGACGCGAAGGAAGGCCCGGGCGCCACGCTGTACCTTAATATCGGCCACATGGTGACGAACCTCTCGATCGTGGAGAACGGGGTCACGCGCGTCGTGCGCGACATGTTCATCTCGGGCAACACGATGACGAAGGCGATCATGAAGGCCTTCCAGTGCGACGCGGCCAAGGCCGAGGAGCTCAAGCATTCGCGCGGCGTGTTCGTCGATCCCGCGGAGAAGGAGAAGGCGCTCGCCGACGGCGACCGCGACGGCCTCGGCGTCTCGCAGGCCGTCGGCCAGGTCGCTCGCGACCTCGTCGCCGAGGTCCACCGCTCCGTCGACTTCTACCTCTCGCAGGGGCCGGACCGCTCGATCGGCCGCATCATGCTCGCCGGCGGCACCGCGCGCCTCAAGAATCTCGACAAGCACCTCGCCCAGGAATTGAAGGTGCCCGTCTCCGTGCTCAGCCCCTTCTCGTTCGCGAAGGGCGGCGAGGCCGTCCCCGAGGCCTTGGCCCCGGCGTTCGGCGTGGCGGCGGGGCTCGCGCTCCGTCAGAACAGGGATTGGGAATAACAGCGCGATGATCAAGGTCAACCTCGTTCCCGCGGAAATTCTCGCCAAGGCCAAGCAGCGCCAGCTGCTGCTGCAGGCCGCCGTTCTCGGCAGCCTGATGGCGCTGGTGCTCGTCGTCGTCTCCTTCGGCCACTGGTACGGCAAGCATACCCTCGAAATCACGTTGGCCGCGGACGAGGGCGAACTCAAGCGGCTGGACCGCGTCGTCAAGCAGGTCGAGGAGCTCGAGAAGGCCGCCGCCGCCGTGCGAGCGCGCCTCAGCGTGATCGAGGATCTCCTGCTCGGGCGCTCCTTCTATCCCGTTTTCATGTCCGAGTTCGCGCGCTCGGTTCCGGCCGGCATCAAGGTGAACTCGCTGGCCACCACCGCGCAGGCGCCCGGCACCATCAAGCTCGTGATCACCGCCGTCGCGAACACTAACGAGGACATCGCGGCGTGGGTGAAGACCATGGAGAAGAACGCCAAGTTCGGCGTGATCGAGCTCGGGGCCGTGACCGCTTCGGGCGCCGCCTACAGCTTCGCGATGACGGCGACCTACACGAGCAAATAAAATGGCCATGCAACTCTCGAAGCAGCAGCAGCAGTATCTCGGCGCCGGCGCCGTGCTGTTCGTCGTCTTCAGCGTCGTCTACGTGAAATTCTTCTGGCTGCCCATCGCGCAGGCCAAGTCCGAAGCGAACGAGAAGATCGAGCAGATCGAGGCGAAGATCGTGAAGGCCAAGCAGCAGGCGGCCCGCCTCGAGCGCCTGCAGGCCGAGATCTCGAGCCTCAACGAGCGCGCGGCCGAGGCCGAGAAGCGCCTGCCGAAGACCAAATCCGTTCCCGACATCCTGCTCGCCATCTCCTCGCTCGCTCAGAAGAACCGCGTGACCATCCAGAGCTTCTCGCCCGGGCCGATGAAGAGCCAGACGTACTTCGTCGAGCTCGCCTATCCCCTTTCGATCCGGGGCTCGTATCACAACATCGGCCGGTTCCTGGCCGCCCTCTCGCTGGAGGAACGCATCTTCAACGTCAGCAACATCAACTACCCGGCGGCCGACCCTGTCGGGGACATGACCGTGACCTTCACTTTGCTCTCGTACCAGTATAAAGGATGATCACCTCCGCTTTCGTTTTACTCCTCGCGACGGCCGGTTCCGCGAAAGCGGGGCCGGCGCCGTCGCCGATCGCCGCCGCGAGCGCCGTGGCGGCCTCGACGGGCGCGGCGCATCTGCCGATCGGGGCCTCGACGCAGACGGTCTCGAGCATCTACACGGGCGACCGGGTGCGCGATCCCTTTCTGCCCGCCGCGATGGGCGGCGCGCGCTCCCGCCGGACCGAGGACGCCAAGACCGAAGGCCCCGAGGTCGTGGACATTCACGGCATGATGCTTCGCGGCATCATGAAGGATCCGAAAATCGACTACGCTCTGTTCACGTCCGAGGGCGGCGGCAGCTACCTGCTGCGCGGAGGCAGGCTCTACAACGAACGCAACAAGCCGGTCCCGGGCATCACCGGCGCCATCAAGCTGAAGCAGAAGACCGTGGAGCTCATCACCTCCGACAAGGACGTCCAAGTGTTCCGTCTCGGCGAGGATGAGAAAGATAAGGAGAAGCCGTAGCCGCGGAGAATCTATGATCAACCACCAGCTGAAAAAAGCCCTGTCCGCGGCGCTCGCCGTCGTCCTCGCGGTTCCCGCGGGCGTCATCCCGGCCTTCGCCGCCGACGCGGCGCCGGCTCCGGCCGTCTTCCAGGGCGTCGAGATCGCCGACGATCACGTCACGATCAAGCTCAGCACCGGCGTCCTGTACAACAGCTTTCTGACCCAGACTCCTCCGCGCCTCGTGATGGAGCTTCTCGACACCAAGCACGAAGGGCCGACCCAGTCCGCCAAGGGCAAGGGCGCGTTCCTCGCCGGCGTGCGTTCGAGCCAGTATGAGAAGTCGCCGCGCCTGATCACCCGCGTCGTGATGGACCTCGTGAAGATGGCGGGCTACAAGGTCGGCACGACCGCGGCCGGCCTGACCGTGCAGATCGTCGGCACGGTCGACGAGGCGGAGAAGACCGCGCTGAAGGCCGCGGCGGCTCCCGCCGGCGCGTCGGCGCCCAAGCCCGCCGCCGTCGCCGCCCCCAAGCTCCCGGCCGTCAAGCCCGTGGTCGCCAAGCGCGCGGCCGCCGCCGCCGTGGCGGTTCCCGTCGTCGTCACGGCCCCCGTCGCGGCTCCTTTGCCCTCGACGGGGCACGGGACCGAGCTCGCCGCTCCCCTCCCCGCCGTCGAGACGAAGGCGAAGCGGCGCCTCAACATCACGGCCGCGCAGGCCATGCGCCGGGCCGGCCTCGACGGGACCATGTCCCAGGAGCTCGCGGCCTCGGCCCAGGGTTCGGACGTCACGAAGACCAAGGTCGACCCCGCCGGCGAGCCCGACGAGGATCGCGTCCAGCGCGCGCCCGGAGGGCGCATCTTCCGCGACATCATGAGCCGCCTGCCGCGCGACATCGTGACGCTCGATTTCGACAACACCGACATCCGCGACGTCATCCGCCTCCTCGCGGCCAAGGCGAAGGTCAACATCGTCTTCGGCCCCGACGTCGCGGGCTCTCTGACCTTGCACCTGACGGACGTCCCTTTCAACGAAGCCTTCCGCACCGCGCTCTCGATGATGAAGCTGACCACGGACCAGGTCGGAGACAACATCCTGCGCGTGATCACGCCCGCCGAGCTCACGAAGCAGCGCACGACTTCGACGGCGATCACCAAGGTTTACGTCCTCAACTACGCGAAGGCCGCCGAGGTCAAGGCGACGATCGACTCCGTCCGGGTGGCCGAGGGCCGCAACGGCAGCTCGACGGCGGACGTGAAGACGAACACCTTGATCGTGACCGACTCGCTCGAGGGGCAGCTGTCCACGGAGAACCTGATCTCGCAGATGGACCAGCGCCCGCGCCAGGTGCTCATCGAGACGAAGATCGTCGAGATCAACGCGAACGCCGGCCTCAACTACGGCGTGCAGTGGGATTACCAGGGCGTCCAGCAGGGTAAGATCGGCGGCCAGATGGGGACCTCCCTCATCGGCACGACCATCAGCCCTCAGAAGGGGTCGAGCCCCACCCTCAACCCTCTCGATCGGAACGCGAACATCACCGAAGGCATCGGCGCCGGAGGCCGCGGAACCGGCGTGGCGCTGGCCGCCGACCGCGTCTTCGGGGCGCTGACCCTGGGCCGCATCACGAACAACTTCATCCTCAACGCGACCCTGACCGCGGCGGCGTCCGAAGGCAAGGCGAAGATCCTGTCCGAGCCGAAGATCGCCACCCTTAACAATCAAGCGGCGAACATCAACGTCACGACTCAGATTCCCTACGTGACCTCGAACGTGGCCTCCACCGGCGTGCAGACGCAGACGGTCGCCTACGTAACCACCGGCATCCAGCTGACGGTCACGCCGAGCATCAACGCCGACGGCCGGATCACGCTTCAGGTCAACCCGAACGTGAGCCAGCCTTCGTCGACGGCGGCCGGCAGCACGCAGACGGGCGCTCCCGCCGTCGACTCGCGCAACGCGATGACGACCGTGCTCGTGCGCGACGGCGAGACGATCGTGATCGGCGGCCTCATCACCGACACGCTGCAGGACACGATCTCCAAGATTCCCCTGCTCGGCGACATCCCGATCCTGGGATGGCTGTTCAAGAAGAAGACGAAGTCCCGCGTCCGCGCGGAGCTCCTGATCTTCGTCACGACGAGAATCCTGCCCGACTAGATGTTTATTCAGCGCCGAAGGCGCCGGGCCTTCCCAGGCCCGGCCTAGGCGGTGCTCGCCGGGCTCGTCGGCAGCGTCGTCGCCTCGGGACTTCTGCTGAGAGGGGCGTGGGACCTCTGGGCCCAGTCCCTGGTCCTCCTCGTGCTCCTGGCCGCTTCCGCGGCCTGGCTGTGCGTCCGCCTCGCCTCCGGCTGGCTGCCTCGCCCCGATACGAAGCTCCTCGCCTGGGCCGCGGCGCTGGCCGCCCTCTCCGCGCTGTCCGCATGGACGAGCCCGGTTTCGGCGTACTCTCGCCCCGCCTGGGCGGCGGCGGCGGCGGGGCTGGCGCTGTTCCCGTTCATCTCCGTGCTCGACTCCGAGGGCCGGGGGCGCGTCGAGCGCTTCCTGCGCGCCGCGGGGTGGGTTCTGGTCCTGATCGCCGTCTATCAGCGCCTGCACGGCGAGATCCGCCCCGCCGCGACGTTCCTCAATCAGAACGCGTTCGCCGGCGCGATCCTCCTGCTGCTCCCCGTCGCCTCGCGCGCCGGGGATTGGGCGCTCGCCGGAGGGCTGCTGCTGTGTTTGTGGTGGACGCGGTCGGTCGGAGCGTGGCTCGGCCTGTCCGTCGCCTTGATTCTGCACCGGCGCGCGGTCGGCGCGGTCGCCTTCTGGCTCGGCTCGGCGGCGGGCTTCGTCGGGCTCGTCGCCGCGTATGCCAAGCTCCAGTCGCCCGAAATCATGCACCGCGTGGAGTGGTGGAAGGCGGCGTGGCGCATGGCGGCCGAGGCGCCCTGGCTCGGCCTCGGCCCCGGCTCGTACGCGTACGCGCTGCCGTCTCACGTTTCCGGAAGGCCCGATTTGTCCACCTTGTTCGCGCATCAGCATTTTCTCGAGACCGCCGCCGAGCGCGGCTGGCCGTACGCGCTGCTCTGGATCGCGGGCCTCGCCGCGCTGCTCAAGCCCGCGCCCGCCGGGCGGCGCTTCGGCCCCGTCGCGGCGCTGATTCACGGGCTCGTGGATTACGCGCTCTCCGTGCCCGGCGTGTTCTGGCTTTTCTGCGCGTCGACGGCGCTCGCCGCGCCCGAGTCGGGCCGCTCCGTCAACGTCCCGCTTCGCTGGCGCCCCGTGCTGTGCGCCGTGGTCCTCGCCTCGGCCGGGGCGGCCGGCGTTTGCGTCTGGCGGGGCTGGTCGGCCGACCGCCTGCGCGCGCAGGCGATCGTCGCCGTCCGCGAAGGCCGTCTCGACGAGGCGGCCGGGAAGCTCGCGGCCTCCGAGGCCTTGTCGCCGCATCCCGAGGCCGCGCGCCTTCGGGCGGAGATCATTTTGTCGCGCGGCGGCTCGAGGGCCGAAGCCGCGGGCCACCTGGCTCGCGCGGTCGCGCTCGATCCCTACCGCGCCTCGAACCGGAATTTACTCGAGGCCTTGGCGGAGAAGCGTGAACGCTGAACGCGCCCGCGTCGCTCCGGAGACCTTCGTCGCCGCGGCGCTCGCGGCGTTCATCTTCGCGCTTCTCGGCGGCGCGTGGGCGCGCGGCCTGTCGGCGTTCTGGATCGATCTCACGTATCTGCATCACGGCTGGCATTCCGCGCCCGCCATGCTCGTCGCGGCCGGTCGCGCGCCGCTGTGGGAGCCGTCCTTGTATTTCGGGATGCCGATGGCGGCCTCCATGCAGGGCGGCCTCTTTTATCCGCCGACGATCTTCTATTACCTGTTCGGCTTCGCGACCGCGACCGCGCTGTTCCAGGCCTTTCATCTGTTCACGGCCGGCTGGCTGTGCGCGCTGTGGCTGCGCGCCTGCCGCCTGTCCTGGGGGGCGAGCCTCGGCGGCGCCCTGATCTTCGCCTTCGGCGGCGTGATGATCGCGCGCCTTCCCTTCCTGAATCATCTTGCGACTTTGGCGTGGGCTCCGGCGCTCGCGCTCTTCTTCAGGCGGCCCGTGCCTCTGGCCTTGGCGCTCGCGCTGATGGTCCTCGCCGGCTACCCGACTTTCATTCCGGGGTGCGCGGCCGCCGCGTGGGTCGCGGCCTGCGCGGCCCGCTCCGGGCGCTGGTCTTGGGCCGCCGCGGCCGGCGGCTGGGCCAAGGCGGCGCTCCTGTCGGGCTTCCTGGCCGCGGCGCAGCTTCTTCCCGGCTTCGAGCTCGCGGCCTTCTCCCGGCGCTCCGCCGGCGTCGGCCTCGCGGAGGCGATGACGCTGGGCTTCGCGCCTCATGACCTGCTCCAGTGGATCGGGCCGCTGGCGCTCGGAATCGGACATTTTCATCCGTCCGTCGATTGGACGCTGTGCGTTTACCTCGGAGCCGCGGGCGCCGCGGCCGCCGCGTGCGGCGCCGGGGCTTTGCCGCGGCGCAGGGCGCTCGTCCTCGCCGCGGCCGTAGCCGCGGTCGTCCTGTTGACGCTCGGCTCGTCGAACCCTCTCTCCGCCGCGCTATGGACAGGAGAGGTTTCACCCCTCCGCTTCGTGCGCTACCCGGGCAATCTCGCGTACATCGCGATGCTTCCGTTGGCCGCGCTCGCCGCGGCGGGCTTCTCGGGCCGCCGGGCGGGGCCGGCGCTCGTGCTCCTGTCGGCGCTCGAGCTGCTGGCGGTCGGCCGCGCCGCGACGCCCATGGCGCCGCGGGGTCTTTACACCGAGCCCGGCCCGCTCGTTCGGACCTTGCAGGCGGGCCAGGGGGGCGCGCGCTACCTGATTTCTCCCAAGGCGCTCGAGGCGTCGAAGGGCTCGGACGCCTTCGACTGGAAGCAGCGCCTCTACGGCCTGACGAACGCGCCCTATCGTCTGCGTTCGGCGGCCAACTTCGGCGAACCGCTGGTTCCCGCGCCGTCCTACGCGGTCATGGACGCCCTGTTGAGCCTGCCCAGCGCCGACGCGGCCGCGGGCTGGATGCCGTGGATCGGGGCTTCGCGCCTGCTGACCCCCGAGCCCGCGCGCTCGCCGCGCCTGACGGCCGAGCCCCGGGCTCTCTGGGAGATTTCGAAGGTGCGGGGCCCGGTGTCGATCGCCTATCAATTGACGCCGAAGGATGGAGCGGCCTTGCCCGCGGTCTGGCCGCCGGCGCCGCCGGACGCCGAGCGCGCGCCGCTCGAGGTGCGGCGCGAGCGCGAAGACCGCTTTGAAGTGTCCGGCGAAGGCGCGGGCTGGGCCTACGTCGCGGAGCCGCGCTTCCCGGGCTGGAGGACCGTGCTGGCCGTTCCGGGCGGCGAACGGGATGTGATTCCATATCCGGCGCTGGGCGCCTTCCAGAAAGTCGAGACGCCGGCCGGGTCCTGGACCTTGCGCTGGCGCTACGAGCCCGGGCCGTGGCGCCTCGGCCTGCTGCTCGCGTGCTTCTCGTGGATTATGCTCGCGTGGTCTTGGTATCATCGAGCGGTCGCCTCTGGAGAGACCCGATGACCCGCCGGGACCTCGTCGTCGTCGGGGCCCTCGGGGCCGCCGTGCTCGCGCTGACCGCGCCCGTCTGGGCGCATTCCGGACGCGCATTCTTCAACCACGGCGATTTGTACGCCTACCACTGGCCGCTGCGCCATCACACGGCGGCGGCGCTGATCGAAGGCCGGCTTCCATTCTGGAATCCGTACGTCATGCTCGGCGTGCCGCACGCGGCGAACCCCCAGGCCGCGCTGTTTTATCCCGCGTCCATCCTGGGCTTCCTGCTGCCCGTCGTGACGGCCTTGGTCTGGGATCAAATACTGCATCTGCTCTGGGCCGCGCTCGGCGCGTTCCTGCTCGCGCGGTCGGCCCGCCTGCCCCGCGCGGGGGCCGCCGCGCTGGCGATTTCCTACGCGCTCTCGCCTTTTTTGATCTACCGCGTGACGGCGGGCATTCCGACTTTGCTCGCGGCGCTCTCCTGGGCGCCGTGGGCCTGGCTCGCCTGGCTCGGCGGAGGGGCGCCCCTGCTGGCCGCCGTCTTCGCGCTCCAGTTCTTTTCCGGCCATCCTCAGTTTCTCGTGATCAACGCGGTCGCCATGGGGCTCTGGGCCTCGGTTCGCCCCGCGCGGTTCGCGCTGTGGACGCGATTGGCGGCCGGAGCGGGCGGGGCGCTGGCGCTCGCGGCGGTCCAATGGCTGCCGACCCTCGAGCTGCTGCGCGGCTCCAGCCGTTCCGACTGGCCGGCGCAGTTCCGGGCCGCCTATTCCCTGCGCCTCCAGGACCTGCTGCTGTGGCTGTCTCCCGGCGCCTTCGGCACGCCGCTCAACGGCGGCTGGGACGACGCGGTGTCCGTGTTCTACGAGAGCGGCGGCGTATGGCTCGGCTGCGCGATCCTGGCGCTCGCGGCCGGCGGCCTCCTGCACCGGCGCGCGCGCCTCGGGCCGGTGCTTCTCATCGTCATGGGCGCCGTCCTCGCGCTCGGCGCCAATGGTCCGCTCTCCCCGCTGCTGAGCGCGCCCGGCTTCTCGTACCTGCGCACGCCGTCGCGCTGGTCGTTCCTGGCCTTATGGGGACTCTGGCTTCTCGCGGGCGCGGGCGCGCGCGCCCTGTCCTCGTCCCCGAGGACCGCGCGGGCGCTGACGATCGTCCCTCTGGTCGTGCTGGCGGAGCTCGTCGCGTGGGATTGGGGTTTCCTTAAGCCCGCGAGCGCCGGCGCGTTCACGAAGGCGAGCCCCGCCGTCGCCGAACGCCTGGCCGGCCGGGCGTCGCGCATGCTCACCGCTCCCGAGCTCGCCAATCCGAACAAGGCGACCGTCTACCGGATGCGCAACGCCAACGGCTACGACGCGTTCTATCCGGCTTCCGCGGCTCTCTGGGCCGCGGAGGCCGAGGGCCGGGCGGCCGCGGACCCGAGCTGGGTCCTGGTGTCGCGCTGGAAGTCGGACGCGGCGGCGCGCGCGGGCGTGTCCGCGCGCCTGTCCCGGGAAGGCATCGAGGAGCGCTCCGGCGCGTGGCCGCTGGCTTCCTTTCTCGACGCGAAAGGCGGCCGCTTGACGCCGGATCCGCTGCTTGAGATCGACCGCCCCGAGCGTTGGCGGATAACGGGCCCGATCCCGAAGGGGGCCGTCGCGATCTCTCTCGCCGAGACGCGCTGGCCCGGCTGGCGCGCGGCCTTGGACGGGCGCGCGGCGCCGCTCTCTTCGTGGGGCCCCGCGTTCCAGTCCGTGGCGCTGGCGCCGGACGCGGCGGCCGTCGATCTCCGCTTCGAGTTCACGCCGTCGCGGTGGTTCTGGTGGGCCGCGCTGTCGGCGGCGGCCTGGGCGCTGTGGTTCGCGGCTCTCGCGCGCCGCGCGGAGCCTTCATGAGCCGCAAGAAGGTCCTGTCGGCCGTCGTCGCCTTCGCGATCACGGGATTTTTCCTGTGGCTCGCCCTGCGCAAGGTCGAGTTCGCGGCGCTCGGCGCGGCGCTGGCGGCCGCCCGCTTCGGCTGGCTGATCCCGATGCTCGCCATCGTCTATCTCGACCTTCTCGTGCGCGCCGCGCGCTGGCGCGTCCTGCTCTCGCGCACGCGGCCCCTTCCCGCGCCGGTGTGGGACCTGTTCAAGCTCGAGGCGATCGGCCTCGCGGTCAACAACGTCCTGCTGCTGCGCCTGGGCGAGCTCGCGCGCGCGGGCCTGGCGGCCCGCCGCCTGGGCATTCCGGCCGCCGCCGCGCTGGCCAGCGTGGCCATCGAGCGCGCGCTCGACGTGGCCGCCCTGCTGACCATCTTCGTGCTCGCCACGCGGCTGGCGCCCGGCATCGCGCCGGTCTCGGTCGTGCGCGCGGCGCTGCTGCTGCTCGGCGCAGCGATCGGGGCCTTGATCGTCCTGGCCGCGGCGGAAAGCTCGCTGGCGCCCGGCGGCTTCGCCGAGCGCCGCCTGCGCCGCTGGCCGCGGGTGCACACGTTCGTCGAGCAATTGGCGCTCGGTGCCGCGGTGCTGCGCTCGCCCGCGGCGGCGGCGAAAGCCGCGGCCTTGAGCCTCCTGCTGTGGTCCGTGGACGCGGCCTTGTACTGGGCCGGGGCGTACGCGCTCGGCCTCGGAGGCATCATGGATTATCCGCGCGCGGTCCTGACCTTGTCGTGGGCGGGGGCGATTTCCGCGATCCCGGCGGCCCCCGGCGGGATCGGCACCTTCGAGAACTTCGTCGCGTCGATCCTGCACACCTTCGGCGCCTCGCCCGATCTCGCCCTGGCCTACGCGCTGCTGACGCACATGATCATGTATCTTCTGGTGACGGTCACGGGCCTCGTGTTCCTGTCGCGCGAGGGCGTGTCGCTCGCGCAGCTGCGCGAGGAAGTCGAGCGGAACAAATGAAGCTGAGCCTTCTTTCCATGCTGGCGTGCCCCGTCTGCGGCGGCGACCTCAAGTTCGCCGCGCTCGAGGCCTACCCGCGCCACGACGCCGAGGTCGAGGAAGCCATGCTCGCCTGCAAGCTTTGCTCCCGCGAGTATCCGGTGACCGGCGGCGTGCCCCGCCTGCGTCCGCCGAATCCCGTCGCGCGGGCGACCGCCAAGACGCGCGACGCGTTCGGCTGGGAGTGGCTGCGCTATCCCGGGTCGCTTCCCGGGGACAAGGAGACCTTCCTCGAGGAAACGATGCTGCCGCCGGACGAGTTCGCGGGAAAGCTCGTCCTCGACGCGGGCTGCGGCATGGGCCGCTACAGCGCCGTCGCGCTGTCCTTGGGCGCCGAGGTCGTGGCGGTCGACATGTCGGAAAGCCTGCAGCGGGTCGCGGCGCTCGCCCGCTCCCAGCCGAAGCTCCACCCCGTCGAGGCCGACCTGCTCCATCCGCCTTTCAAGAAAGGCCTATTCGACGTCGCCTACAGCCAGGGCGTGCTGCACCATACCGCCGACACGCGCGCCGCTTTCGCGGCCGTGGCGGCGCTCGTCAAGCCGCGGGGCCTGCTATCCGTTTGGCTGTACGGCAAGGCGGGACGCTTCTCCGACTTCGCGACCAACCCGCTCAAGCCCGGCCGCGACTGGATCGCGCGCCACCGGAGGCTCGCGTGGTGGATCGTGCTCGCGCGCCACGCCGTCAGCGATTTCGTCCGGGCGTTCACGACGCGCATGCCCGTTTCCGTCGTCTACGCGCTGTGCCGCCCGCTGACCTGGCTCGGCGTCGTGCCCGGCCTCAAGTGGTTCACCTACTCCGTGGATCCGCGCTACCGGGTCCGCCTCATCGAGAACTTCGACTGGATCTCGCCGCCCTACCAGTGGCATCACACGAAAGAAGAACTTCTTCGGTGGTACGCCGAAGAAGGTTTCTCGGTCATCAACGTCCTTGCGCACGGCCTCGTGCCCAAGCCCGGCGCCCTCGGCCGCAAGAATTCCAAATGAAGGCTCCCCGGACGCGGGTCGTGATGGTGAGCGCCGGCTTCTGGCCCGCCGTGGGGGGCGCGGAGCGCCAGGCCCTCGAGCTCTCCGGCGAGCTGCGCGCGCGCGGCGCGGACGTGGTCGTGCTCACGCGCCGCGTCGGTCTCGCGCCGCCCCGCGAGGAGGTCCATGGCGTCCCCGTGCGCCGCCTGCGCGTGCTCGGGACCGGCGCGCTCGACTCGCTCTCCTTCCTCTTCGGCGCGTTCGGCTGGCTGCTCAAGCATGGGGGGGAATACGACGCGATCCACGCCCACCTCGCCGGCTCGCCCGCGCTCGCGGCGGCCTTGGCCGGGCGCTGGCTCGGCAAGCCCGTGCTGGTCAAGCTCGGCGGGGGACGCGGCATCGGCGAGCTCGCCTCCTCCTCGCGCACCCGGCTCGGCCGGCTCAAGCTCCGCCTGCTCGCCCGGCTCAAGCCGCGATTCCTCGCCGTGGTCCCGGACCTCGCCGCCGAGGCCCGGGAGCATCTGCGCGGCGCGTCGATCGAGGTCCTGCCCAACGGCGTGGACGTGAACCGTTATAAGCCCGTTTCTCCGGAGGAGAAACGGGTCTTGCGCGCGCGCCTGGGCTGGACCGGCGCCGTATTCCTCTACACGGGGCGGCTGTCGTGGGAGAAGCGCCTGCCCTGGTTTTCGAAAATCTGGAACGAGGCGACGAAGGATCGCGACGCGACCCTGATCCTCGTCGGCGAGGGCCCCGAGAAAATTCCGCAAGACGGGCGTATCCGCGTCCTGCCTCCCGTCGACGACACGGCCGAGCTCTACGCCGCGGCCGACGCCTTCGTTCTGCCTTCGGTCTCGGAGGGCCTCTCGAACTCGCTGCTCGAGGCGATGGCGTCGGGGCTCCCGGTGATCGCGAGCGCGGTCGGCGGAAGCGCCGAGACCCTCGTGGACGGCGTCACGGGCCTGCTGTTCGCGCGCGACGACGAGAAGGCGGCGGCGGCCTGCGTGCGCCGCGTCCTCGACGAGCCCGGGCTGGCGGCGAGGCTCGGGGCGAACGCCCGCGGCGTCTGCCTGGAACGGTACTCGTTGTCGCGCTTGGCGGCGCGCCTCGAGGAGCTGTACCGGGGCGCGCCTTGAGCCGCGGCGAGCGCTTCGCGCGCAACGTCGGCTGGGGGCTCGCCGGACAGGGCGCGGTCGCGGCGATCAACCTTCTCGTCATCCCGCGCCTCGTGCACGGCTTCGGCATCGAGGCGTACGGCCTGTACCTCCTCATGCAGTCGGCCGCGGGCTGGGTCGGCGCGCTGCACTTCGGCGCGGGCGCCGGCCTCGTGCGCTTCGCGGCGCAGTCCCACGCCGAGGATCAGCGCGGCGCGCTCGACGACACCCTCCGCCACGGGGCCTTTCTCATCATCGGGGGCGCCGCGCTCGGCGCGCTCGCGCTGTGGCTGGCCGCGCCCGCGCTCGTCGGGCGCGTCTTCACCGTGCCGGGCTATTACCGCTCGCACGGCACCTGGATGATCCGCGCGGCCGCCCTCGGCGCGGTCTTCGCCTCCGTCACGGCGTGGGCCGGCGCCGCGTTTCAGGGCCTTCATCGCTTTCAGTGGCAGTCCGCCGCCGCGGTTCTCCAGGGCATGCTGATTCCGTTCGGCGTGCTGAGCGCGCTGGCCGCCGGGCGCGGCCTGGGAGCCGCGGCCGCCGCCTTCGTGACGGTGCACGCGCTGGTCGCGCTGTTCTGCGTTTACGGCGTGCGCCGCGCTCGCCGCGCGATCCCCGGCCGCGGCGGAAGCCTCTCCTTCGCCGAGTTCGGCCGCTACTCGATCGGCTTTTGGCCCGGCGCGCTGGCCTCGCTGGTCACCGGGCAGCTCGACCGCGCCTTCGTCGCCGGCCTGCGCTCGATGTCGGAGTTCACGCTGTACGGCGTGCCCGCGAGCGTGCTCGCGCGCGTGCAGACATTGCCCGCGACGGCCTCCGCGGCGCTGGTGCCCGTCATGGGCGGGCTCGGGCGGCATGAGGGCCCGGAGACGCCCGCGCGCCTGTATCTGCGCGCGTCGCGGACCTTGGTCGGCCTGATCGTCCCCGCCTACGCGCTGCTGTTCTGCCTGATGCCTCAATTCCTGTCGCTCTGGCTCGGCGGCAGCTTCGGCGACACGAGCGTGTGGCCCGCCCGCCTGCTCGTCGCCACGCAGGCGGTCGCTCTGTTCTCGTTTCTGCCCACCTCCGTCGCGGCGGGGCGCAAGGACGGCTGGTGGCCCTCGGCCGCGTGCTGGCTGCAGGCCCTCGTCTGCCTCGCGCTGTGGCCGTGGATGATCCCGCGCTGGGGGCTGATCGGCGCCGCGCTCGGAGGCCTCATCGCGCAGACGCTCTCCACCGTCCTGTTCGTCTCGTTCGTGCACGCGCGCCTGCTCGGCCTGACCTGGGAGCGCTTCGCGCGCGAGACCCTGGCCCCGGCCGCGGCCGGCGTCGTCGTCCTGCTCGCTCTCGCTCTGCCCCTGCGCGTGCGCGTGACGGGCTGGATCTCCTTCTTCGCCTTGTGCGCGGCGGCGGGGGCCTTGTACACTATCGTCTTCTGGCGCCTGCTCCCCAAGGAAGACCGTCATTTTCTGAGGTCGCGGCTGCCTTTTTAATCACCTATGTGCGGCATATGCGGCGTCGTTTACGGCGATGGGCGGGCTCCCGATAAGGGGGTCCTCAAGCGCGCCAACGACCAGATCGCGCACCGCGGCCCCGACGACGAGGGCTATCATGTCGACGCTCCCGCCGGCCTCGCGATGCGCCGCCTGGCCATCATCGATCTCAATACCGGGCACCAGCCGCTCTCGTACGCGAACGAGACCCTGTGGGTCGTCCTCAACGGCGAGATCTACAACTACAAGGAGCTGAGGGCCGAGCTCGAGGCCAAGGGCCACCGGTTCAAGACGCAGTCCGACACCGAGGTCGTCCTCGCGTTGTATCAAGATTTCGGAACGAAATGCGTGGATAAGCTGCGGGGGATGTTCGCCTTCGCGGTCTGGGACAAGACCAAGCGCCGTCTGTTCATCGCGCGAGACCGCATCGGCAAGAAGCCGCTGTGCTACGCGGTCCGTCCCGACGGGACGCTCTTGTTCGGCTCCGAGCTCCGGTGCCTCTTCGCTCTCGACCCGTCCTTGTCCCGCGAGATCGACCCGGTCGCCGTGGACATGTATCTGACCCTTCAATACATTCCGTCGCCGCGCACGATCTACCTCTCCGCCCGCAAGCTCCCTCCGGCGCACACGCTGACGTGGGAGAACGGCAAGATCTCCGTCGACCGTTATTGGGACCTGCCGCTCGGCCGGAAGCCCATCACGACCGACTTCGAAGAGGCCAAGGGGCTGCTGCGCGAGACCTTGACGGAAGCGACTCGCCTGCGCATGATCTCCGACGTGCCGCTCGGCGCGTTCCTGTCCGGCGGGGTCGACTCCTCGATCATCGTGGCGCTGATGTCGGGGCTTTCCTCCAAGCCGGTGAAGACGTTCTCGGTCGGCTTTGAAGAAGAGCGTTTCTCGGAGCTCAAGTACGCGCGCCTCGTCGCCGAGCGCTACAAGACCGACCACACCGAATTCGTCGTCAAGACCGAGATGGCCGACATCCTCCCCAAGCTCGCCTGGCACTACGGCGAGCCCTACGCCGACGCCTCGGCCCTGCCGAGCTACTACGTCGCGCGCGAGACGCGCAAGTTCGTCACCGTGGCGCTCAACGGCGACGGCGGCGACGAGAATTTCGCGGGCTACATCCGCTACTTCGCGATGAAGGCCGCGCGCCTGACCGACGCGCTTCCCGGGCCGGTCCTGTCGGCTCTGCGCGCCGGAGCCGAGCTCCTGCCCGAGCACGACGCGCCGCTGGGCAACGTCTGGCGCGCCAAGCGCTTCCTGCGCTCGATCCTGTCCAACGACCTGCCGGGGCGCCACCTCAAGATGGTCGGCTTCTTCTCCGAGGACGACAAGCCCTCCCTGTACAGCGACGCTTTCAAGAATCGCCTGGGCGCCTCGATCGGCGAGGCCCTGCGCTACATCCGCGCCGCGTTCGCCGCGTGCGAGGGCGAGGATTTCGTCAACCGCATGCTCGCCGTCGATTTCAAGACCTATCTGCCCGAGTGCCTGATGACGAAGGTGGACGTGGCGACGATGGCGTGCTCTCTCGAGGGCCGCTCGCCGCTTCTCGACCACGTCTTCGTCGAGACCGCGTTCCGCATGCCGGGCGACTGGAAGCTGAAGGGGCTGCGCGGCCACAAGTACATCATGAAGGAAGCCTTCAAGGACCTTCTCCCCGAGGAGATACTCAGCCGCCCCAAGATGGGCTTCGGCATACCGCTCGGCGCCTGGTTCCGCGGCGGGCTCAAGAATTTCTGGGAGGAGAACGTGCTCTCGGCGAAGGCCTTGGCACGGGGCTACTTCAACGAAGCGACGCTGCGCGGTCTTTGGGCCGAGCATCAAAGCGGCAAGCGGGACCACGGCTATCGCCTGTGGGCGCTCCTGATGCTCGAATTGTTCCATCGTCACGCCGACGAGGCGCTGGCTTCGCCCGAAATCGCCGCGCCCTGACTGTTTCCGGAAACAGTCAGCCGAGCTTGAGGGCGGACAGGATCAGCTGGACGCCGATCGCCGCCAGCAGCAGACCCATCAGACGGGTGATGATGTTGAGGATGGTGGGGGAGAGCTTCTTCGCGCTGTCGGCCGCCAGCGTCAGAACCCAGTAGCTGATGAAAGCCACCAGGGCGATCAGGACGAAGAACAGCGCCTTTTGCTCCAGACCCGCGGCGCGCCCGGCGAGGACGATCGAGGTCGTGATGGCGCCGGGCCCCGCCAGCAGGGGCACCGCCAGGGGCGTGATCGCGATGTCGTCCTTGCTCATGCCCTCGGCGAACTCCTCGGGCGTCTCGCGCATCGGCGACTTCTGGGCGCGGATCATGTCGAGCGCGGACAGCAGGAGCACGAGGCCTCCCGCGATCTGGAAGGCGGCCAAGGTGATGCCGAACAGCTTGAAGATCGCCGGCCCGAGGGCCGCGAAAGCGCCCATGACGCCCGCGCAGGTGATGCAGGCGGTGCGGGCCATGCGGTGGCGCTGCGCGGCGGTGTCCCGGGCCGTCAGCGCGAGGAAGGTCGGGACCGCCGCGAAGGGGTCCACGATCGCGAAGAGGGAGCCGAAGGTCAGAAACGCGTATGACATCATGACCCGTCCATTTTAGCCTTTCCGCCGCCTCGGGCGCGTTGCGCTGGGTCAAATTTTCTACAATCACCCCCAATGGACCGTGAAATAGGCGTCGGCGGCTTCGCCGTCAGCCCGCTGGCCCGGCGTTACGTCAACGAGGCTCTCGATTCGAACCGCCTCTCCTACGGCCCGTTCCACCGCCGCTTCGAGGCCGCCTTCGCCGCGGAGCTCGACTCCAAGTACTCCGTGTTCTGCAACCCGGGCACGAGCCCCCCCCAGATCGCCC
>JAQTNG010000028.1 GCA_028714015.1 Elusimicrobiota bacterium
CTCGCACGGGATGAACCAGTCGCCGTTGGCCGCGCGCGCGGCGCGGAGCTTGGAGAGGTCGGCGGCATGGTGGGTGCGGCACAGGTCGATGGCCTTGGTCGTCGTGACCTGATAGAGCGGCACGCCCTCGTGGAACGGCGGGCTTCCGCCCTCCCGCACGAAGCGCGCGTTCAGCGCGGACACCTCCGTGCCTTCGAGAAGCCGGGCGTCGACGCTGCCGTGGAAGTCGTGATCGAGGGCCTGGGCCATGCGCTGCTCGACCATGGTCTTGCGCGCGGCGTCGAGCTCGGCGCGCTTGATTTCGAAATGCGCGCGCGCGGCCCCGGCCTCCTTTTCCAAGGCGGCGCGCTCGGGGCTGCCGGCCGGCGAGGCCTCGAGGCGGCGCCGGGCGGCGGCGAGCCCCGTTTCGGCCTCCTCGAGATCGTGGAACGCGACCCGCGCGTCGCGCACCAGGCCGCCGTAGACCGTGCGCGTCGCCGCTCCGGCCGCCCGTCCGCCGGGCATGACCTCCACGGCGAGGACGGCCAGGTTGAGCGAAGTCCCGTAGAGGTACCCGGAGAGGTTCTCGCCCGGGCGGGCGACCGCGGCCTGGCGCTGGCGGTAGTCGAGGACGGCGGCGGGCTGGTAGAGCACCGTGCGCGCGATGTTTTTGGCCGAATCCTTCCCCGTGGCGCCCGCGACCAGGCTCCAGCTGCCTTGCACGATATGGCCGCCGATGGAGGCCATCACCAGGCTCGCGGCGTCGAGGGGGTGCCCCGAGCGCCAGGCCCCGTCGCGGCGGGCGGCGAGATCTGCAAGCCGGTCGTCGAGGCCGGCGACGCGCGTGCGGGCGTCGCCGTTGACGGCGGGGACGACGGCGCCGCGTTCGGGGCTGGCGAAGGGCGGCGCGGGACTGAGCGTGCGCCAAGGGCCGCGCGGGCGCTGGGCGGACGCGTCGGCCGGGGGCGCGCGATAGGGCGCGGCGTCCCCGGCCGCGCCCGGGTCTGCGTCCTGGATATCGGCGATCCCCGAGGAAAGGTTCGCGATCTGGGTCTTCAAGCGCACCCGGAAGCGTTCGGCGCGCTCCGGGCTGTAGGTCGCGCCGCGAGCGGCCGCGACGGCCTCGGCGCGGAGGTAGCGGCTCAGGACCTCCGGGACGGGCGTCGGCGGCGAAACCGGATCGAGCGCGTAAGCGAAGGCGGCGACGCGGTCGAGCGTGCTCCCGGCGCGCAGATCGCGAAGGCCGACGGCGAGTATGCGCAGCTCTTCGGCGCGGCCGTCTTGAGAGGCGCGGAAAATCTCCGGATCGGGGCCCTCGGAGCCGGCGAGAAAAGCCCTCTTGATCTCGACGCGCGCGGCGGCCAGCGCGTCGGGAGACTGCGAAGCGGCGGCCGGGGCGAACGCGAGTAATAACGCGGCGAAGGCGATTCCCAGCACCGGCAAATGGTTGACCCGTAAATGCAAATGAGCTCCGTTCGTGACTTCTCAAATATATGGAAGCGGCCGCGGCGCGGCCGCGAGACGGCGTTCGACCGTCAGGTCAGACGGGAGGCGAGCGGCCTAGGCTGGGGCCGCTCGTCATGACCGCAAGGCGCGCCGACGCGGTCCGGGTCGTTTTCGGCCGGTAAGCCGCCGAGGGGGCCGGCGCCGGCGTCGCCGCGGGCGCGGCCGAGACATCGAAGCCGGGCGCGGCGTCCCGAAGAGCGGTCGTCGCCGCTTCGTCCGGCAGGAGCTTATGATGCCCGGCGCCGTGAGCGTGCCGGTGGGCCTGCCCCCCATGCCAGTGAAGATGGTTATCCCCGGATATGACGTGCGACGCCGCATGCGCGATTTCGAGCCCCGCCGGGGAAAAGGCGAAAAAGAGAAGCATGGCCAGCATAGGGGATAGGCGCATGCCGAGGGGCTTCACGCTCGAAGTATAGCCGCCGCTCCGTCGACATTCAAGGGGGGGCGGAGCGGGCTTCTTTTTGTGCCACAAATTCCAAATGGGCGGATTTCCCGTCCGCTTCGTCGCCGGACATCCAAACGATAACGCTCTTGCATTGGCGGGGAAGGGGAGCTAATCTGTTTGGGTGCCACGGTTTTCAGGCGAAACGCGCGCCGGACATTTCGTTTTGTCCGCCGCCCTGCTGCTCTCCATCCCCCGCTTCTGCCTCGCCGCCGACGATGCGCTCGCGGTGGCGCTGCGCGACGGCGATTTGAGCGAGCGCATCCGCGCGGTCGGGGAGCTCGGAAAGACGGGCGGCGCGCGCGGGCCGATGCTTCAGGCTCTGGCGGACCCGGACTGGCAGGTCCGCTTGAACGCGGTTTCCTGGATGGGCCGGCGCGGGCAAGAGGGCCGCGCCGCGCTGGAATCGCTCCTGGTCTCGGAGGCCTGCCCGTTGGTGCGCATGAGCGCGGTGTATTGGCTCGCCCGGCTGGGACGGGAGCCGGAAGCATTCTCGGCGGAGCGAAGCGGCGAGGACCTGCGCGGCTGCGAATCCTGGGTGGGGCCGATCGCGCGGGACTATCCGCGCGTGCCCGGACAGAAGACCGACCTGGCGGTGGTCACGCCTTCGGACGGCCTGGGCTGCTTCTACGCGCGCTTCAAGCGCCCCGGGAGCGCGGCTTGCCCGGGGGGTGCGATCGTGACCGGGACGGGAGCGTCGCCCCAAGCCCCGGACTTCCTATCGGACGAATCGGCCGTCAGCGGCGTGGCCCTCTGCTGTCCGCCCGGCCGGGACCTCGCCGCCGGCAAGGGGATCGTGCCGGAGCGGCGGACGACGGACTGCCATCTCATGCCGGAGAAATGCCCGGCCGGGTGGGTCGAGATGGAGCCGGGCCGGCGGAGTCCCGTGGAGCCGTCCGACGCCTCTTGGGTCGAGTGCTGCCCCCAGAGCGGGGCCTTCCAGGCGCTGCCGCCCCAGCGTCCCGCGCGGATTCCCGTTTGCACCCCGAACACGCGCATCGAGTGGCTGGCCCTCGGCATCGAACGGGAGGACGGCTGCGAGCCGTACGATCCGAACTGCGGCATCAAGGTCAAGGAGGACGATGCGCCGCCGCCGGCCGAGCCGCTGTGGGAGCCGCCGCCTCTGCCCAAACGGCAGTCCCCCAAAAAGAGCCCGCAGAAGGGCGCGCCCTTGCCGTCTCCGGGCCTGATCGCGGGACGGGGGCAGGACCCGGGTGAAATGAGCGCTCCCATAGCGGCCCTGCTCGACGGGCTGAAGAGCAAAGCGGCTCAAGAGCGCGAACGCTCGGCCCTGGCCCTGGCCGGAATGGGCCCGCGGGCGTTCTCCTCCGCGGCCGGATTGGAGCCGGTGCTCAAAGGCGATCCAAGCCCTCGGGTCCGGGCTTACGCCGCTCTGGCCTTGGCGAGCGTCACTCGGGGCAACGACGCCGCTGTTTCCCTCCTGCAGGAAGCCTTGTCGGACCCTTCTCCCGGGGTGCGCTACAGCGCGGCCCAGGCGCTCGGCAGGATCGGAACCCCCCGGGCGCTCGAGGCTTTCCTGCTCCACACGCGGGCCGAGGCGACGAAGTTCATCGGCGGAAAGTAGCGTAAACGAAGAAGGCCCCCGCTCGCGCGGGGGCCTTCCGATTATCAGGGTCTCCCCTGAGTGCCGTCGATTAAGACAGGTGCTTGGAGACGAGCTTCGTCATCTCGAACATGTTGACGGTCGCCTTGGGCATGTCCTCGATTCGAACCTCATCTTAAGGCCGGAGGCGCCGCCGCATAGAACCTTGCGGGACCTTGGCGGCGACGGCTCCCCAAGGCCTCGTCGCCCCGCCGTCGCGGAGGCGATTGCTCTCCCAGCATTCTCCGTTGCCGCGGGGTTGATAATCGGGGCCGCCGCCCTCGGAAACAATCCCTTCGACCAGCCCGGTCTTCGCGTTGACGACGGGCCCGCCGGAGTTCCCGTTGAAGATGTCGAGGTCCGTTCTGAAGGTCTTCTCGTCCACGCTGACGACTTTAGCCGGGCCGGTGATCTTGGTCGGGAGTCCCGCCGGGTGCCCGATGGCGAAGACGGGGGTTCCTGGGCGGAGGCCGCCCGAGGCATTGAGCCGCAAAGGTTCATGTCCCGTCACCGCGCGGTCCAGCCGGATGATCGCCCAATCCTCATCCAGCCATTCCTCCGGGCGCGCCACGAGTCCGGCGCAGCGATAGACTTCACCCGCGGGCAGGCTTGTGGGCGTCTTTTCCCCGTCGCGGAGGGAAAATCCGAATACGATCCTCATGTTCGAGCACTCGGGGACCGGGAAGCCGATCGAGGCGTCCGCGCAGTGGGCGGCCGTCATGATCAGGTCCGGCCCGATCAGGAATCCGGAACAGAAGGCTCCGACCGGCTGGCCGTAGAAGCGTTCGTCCGAGCATACGGGCGCGGTCTCATGGGCGCCGAGCGGCTTGGTTTTAAGCGCGACTCTTTCCCCGGACGCATCCGGCGCCGTGTTGTCCGCGTCGAACAGCGCCACCGTCGAATCAGCCAGCCTCAACAAACGCGGATCCGAGACCTGCGAGACATCCCTCCGGTCGTCTTCTCCATAAACAGCGGCCCGGCGAAAGCCATAAGGATTTTGAGCGGCCGCTGGAACCGCCCCGGCTGCCATTTCCGATAACTGGAGGAAGGCGTGTCGCGAAGGTTCCGCGGCCCGCGCCGCGCCGCAGTCCAGCGATAGAATCAGACTCCCTATGAGGGATAAGATCATGCTGTCTACTTTGCCGTTTGGCTGATGGAAAGAATGGAGGTTGACAGGCCCGCCGCGGTCAATAAGGCCGGAAGCCTGTCCGGGCCCGCGTGGTAGGCGCCGACCAGGACCAGCACTTTGGCTTGCGGTTCAGCGGCAATGATCCGGGTGATGACCAGGCTCATGTGTTGTTCCCGCGCATCCTGGCCGGCTCTTGCGGGAGCGTCCATGGCCAGGGCCTTGATGCCGTTTTTCTTGGCGCCGCGTATGACGTCCAGATAGAGTTCGGGCATCCAGGGCCAGTCGCTTTTAAGGAACCTGAAGACCCGGTCCTCATTTTGTCCCGTTCGGTGGTATTCCTCTAAAGCGCCGCGGGCGCCTTCCGTGTCCCGGAACATCTCAAGGGCCAGGTGCGTGATGCCGAGGCCTTTTAGGCACGGGAGCAGGAGCGTCAAATTCTCCTTGATGACCGGATCCGAATGAACATCACCGATAAATATGACCTGAGAATCTCCCAAAGTGCTCGGGCAGGAGGCTCGGGTCGCAACGGGCTCCTGGGCAAAGCCCGCGCAAGCGAGCATGACCATGGCCGCGAGCGAAGCGGGCAGGGCTTTGCGCCTATGCATGGGGCTTGGGGAGCGGGGTGTCATCGGGCGGGAAGGCGATGAGGCGCCGCACGCGCGCTTCGATGAAATAGAGCGGCGTCTCCGGTTCGGGCTTCATCATCTTCTGGGAGAGGCTCGAACCCGTATTGAACGTCTCCTCGAAGCCGTGGGTCAACTGGTCGAGCGTGGCGGGCCGCAATCGGATCGAGCACGAGCGCTCATAAAGAGGCCTGCCCTGCTTGCCCGCGATCCGGTCGATGTTTTCTCGCATCGTGTCGTACAAAGGCTGCAATCCAAGGGGATTTGGTAACTGGCATCGTTGCTCGGAGGGAATGGCGCACGCGTAGCGGTCCAACCCATGCGCCGCGACCACCCTCCCGCTTCGGAGGATTTTCATGGCCGCAAGGCATGCCGCCTTCGACGAGCCGATATACTCGGCGATCTTATCGACGGAGAGCGGGTCCGGGACGTTGGCAAGCAGCATGAAGCATCCGGTCGCTTCGGGCGACGAGACGATGGCCCGGAACTGCGCCGGCGTGAGGTTCCTGGCGATGCGCCCGAGGATGAGGGGAAGCGCGCTTTCTTGGGCGCTTGCCCCCGATGTGGAGATCAGCGGAGCGAAGAGCTTGTCGTAGACGGCGTCGTCGCCGCTGAGATCGCGCAGATAGTCGCGCATGAGCTCCGTGCGTTCCCGGGCTGAAATTTTCCTGCGAAGGAGCTCCAGCATGATCGCCAGCGCGGACGGGTTGGGGAGGCTTCCTCCCCGTTCGATCTTGAGATAGTGCGCGTAAGTGAACGGGAAGACCCGGCGGCCGCCGTTGGAGTGGTAGAAGTTGTAGGCGGTTTTGAATCCGTTGTTCGTCCGTAGTCTGATGAAGGAACGGTTGAAATGGCCCATGTTTGAATTATACCCCGCGACCAGGCGCGCGCGGCGCGCGACCGGATTCGCGATCATCCCTGGAATCTGCGCGCGGCCGCGAAACCACCCCCCCGCCGCCGCCTCGGGCTCGTCGACATCTCAATCAGACTTGTCGGATTCAGCTCGAATAGTAAACCGGTGATATAGGCCGATTGCCTCGCACCCTCCTTAGTATGGAATCTTGTGGGAGCAGGGTACAGGAGCCTATGCTCCTTGCGACAAAGCAATCTGTTAATTGCGCTTGAAATCATGCACAGTCGCGATTTTCAGGCGGGACCGGCCGTTGTCGTCGATCCTTGCGTGGCTCAAATGGAAGGAAGAAATGAAAAAAATAGGTTTGCGCTTGACCTTGCTCAGTCTCATGGCGTTAGCGTTCCCCCCAGAGGGTTATGCAGTGGAAAGGACAGCAATTATTTTTTCAGCCGCCAAGGCATCCAAAAGCGGCGCTCCAAATGAATTTCCTTTCTGGACGCCGACACGCCGGCAAATCGCGCTGCTTGAATCGCTCCTTCCCTCATATTTGAAGTCTAATCCGCCGGAATCCGACACGCCGGTGTCGAAACCGTTGGAGTATGGGCGTCAATATGTTGGCGTAACGAAAGACGGAAGAAAATTAATTTTTTTAAACGCATTCTGCACCTCATACACCTCGCGCAGATCGAAAAAGCATTTACAGGAGAGGCTTGTGATGGCCGATGATGGCGGCAGCTGCTTCTTCCAGGTTTATTTTGACCCCCAAATTCAGCAATTCCTGAATCTGGAATATAACGGTTTGTCTTGAGGCGGCCGCCCTTTCAGTTCAGCTCGCGGTCTCCTCATCAGGGTCCGTATGGGACTTTCACCTCGCTCCGATATCTCGAACATATTGGCGGTCGCCTTAATTCCGCCTCGCTCGATTTTGGCGCGATAGAGGCCGTAGACGGCCTTGAATCCATTGTTCGTCCTTATTGAATTGTATTCCGCGCGGGGTGCGCGTCCGGATTCTTGATCATCCTCGGAATCGACGCACGGCAGAGAAATCGCCCTGCCTCCGCCTGGAGTTCGTCGTAATTTAAATCATCGTAATCGGATTTAGCGCAAAAGGTAATCGGATGATATAGACCGATTGCCGCGCCTTTTCTTTTGCGCGGGGGCTTGTTGCGGCAGGACCGGGGCGTCTACACTCCTTGGGTTGGCCGCGATTGGTTCCGCTGATCGCCGGGTCTTGAATCGGCCGGAGGCGCCAGTATACTGCAACGGCCCTCAAACGGGGGTAAGGTCGCGTGCGGTGAACGTGAAATTGGGAGAATTGACATGAAAACCCTGTCGTTGATCGTCGTTGCCGCGGTTTCCTTCGGAGCGGTCGCCTTGTCCGGCTGTAATAGTTGCAGCCAACAGCCGGCTGCGGCGCAGCCTGCCGCTTCGCAGAACTGCCCCAGCAACCTTTTCGCCCACAACTGAGGCAACGGATTGCAACCGTACTCATGCGTGACCGCGTGCCCGGCCGGCACCCGGTCCTCTGCGCCCGGTGACTTCCCCTATCAAGGCGCCAGGGCCTGCATGAAATAAGGATCGAATACATGGTCAGGCCGGTCAAGAAGGCCGAGCTTAAGGACGCGATCCTGGCCACGCTCGGCAAGACGCTGGCGCAGCCCGCCTCCGCGTCAGGGTCTGGGGCGGCGGCGAACGCGCCCTTGTCGGCCGTGCGCATACTGCTCGTCGACGATTCCCCTGACAATCGTCTTCTGGTGCAGGCGTTCCTCAAAAGACGGCGGCGATCGTGGAGTTCGCCGAGAACGGCGAGGTCAAGGCCGTCAAGAGCCAACTGGAGCAGGTCATCTTGACCCTCGTGGTCAACGCACGCGACGCCATGCCGGGCGGCGGGAGCTTGACCATCGAGACCGCCAACCGGGAGCTGGACGCGAAGTACTGCAAGTCCCATCCCGAGGCGCGGCCGGGCCGTCATGCGGTTCTTTCCGTGACGGACAGCAGGATGGGAATGGATGAACAGACGCGGGCACGGATCTTCGTGCCGCTCTTCACCACTTAAGGAGGTGGGCCGCGGCACGGGCCTGGGGTTGTCAACGGTCTACGGCATTGTCCACCAGAGCGGCGGCCATGTTGATGTCCTCAGCGAGCCGGGCCGGGGCGCCTGTTTCCAAGTCTATCTGCCCGTCGTCATGGAGTTCCGGAGGCGGAGATAAAGGTCCCGTCTCCCGCGCGCTCGGGAGCGGGGGAGGTCGTTCTTCTGGTCGAGGACGAGGAGCCCCTGCGCCGTCTGGTCGTGCGGATGCTCTCGAAGGCCGGTTATTCGGTCATCGAGGCCGGAGATGCGGAGAGCGCTCTGGCGCTGTTTCGGGAGAGAGGTTCAGAGATCAGTCTGCTTCTGGCGGACGTGGTTCTTCCGAGAAACAACGCACGGTGGCTGGCCGAAAAGCTTCGGGAGCTCAAGCCTTCCCTTCGCGTCCTCTATACGTCGGGATATGCGGATAATGTCATTGCGCAACATGGCGGGTTCGCCGCGGGGGGTGTCTTTCTCCCCAAGCCTTTCACGAGCGAGGCCCTTCTCTCGTCGGTGCGCTCCGTTCTCGACGCTTAAGCGCGGATTGAATCCCAGCGCGCGGACGCAGAGCCGTCCCGATGTCGCCTTGGGTTCGGCGTTATTTCAGTGGGCGTGACCGGATTTTGCGCGAATGGTTATGGAGCGTGTCCCAAGCTCAGGAAAGGCGCTGGCATCGTCGTCCGGTAAAATCTAAAAAAGATCGCGTTCAAGTACAGGTTCAGGAGTTCTCCGTAGCGTAAAAACCATCGAGCCCGGGCTCAATCTTACACCCGAAACTTGACATGACCCCAAAGTGTCAACGGCGAGACCTCGCAAGGCGGAACCCGATGTTGACGTCGCGGTAGCCAGGGACGTCGTAGCTGCGGTAATCAGCCCGCAAGATCCCGGCGCCCGTGCTGCCGAAGGAGCCGCCACGCACCACCCGGAAGGAGCCCGAACCTTCAAACGCGCTGCCGTCCCGAGGTGCTTTGTCATACGAGTACTGATACTTATCCTGAACCCACTGCCAGACGTTGCCCGCCATGTCGCACAAGCCCTGCTTCGTATTGCCCGCGGATTTAGAACACACCGGCATCGTGCCGTTGTTGCTGCAGCCGACCATCACGACCTTGTCGCAGGTTGGAGCCTCGTTGCCCCAAGGATATTTCTGGTTCTGCCCTCCGCTCGTCGCCGCGTACTCCCACTCGGACTCGCTGGGAAGTCTCGCCCCCTTGAATTTGGCGAACTTATCGGCCTGATCCCAGCTCACGCAGTTGATCGGGTGGCGCTGACGACCCGCCATGCCCCAGTTGCAGTAGCCGCCCGTGCTCGGCTCCGTGCACCCGCCTTTGATCACGCACTCCGCGTATTGCTCCACGGTCACCAACGTGTCGGTCATATCGAAAGTCGCAATGGCGACCTCGTGGATCGGCTTGGCGGCGCTGTCGCCGCTGTCGGTCCCCATCACGAACTTCCCGCCTTGCAGGGTCACGAACTCGACCGCCTTGCTCGGCTTGCCCACCAAAGGATCGTTTCCGCCGACATAGCCCGCCAGCATCGTTTTGCTCTCTTTGGCCGCAACTTCTTTGGCCGCGGTTATTGAAGCTTTGAAGGAATCCATGCTCAGGTTCTTGTTGCCGTCCTCCGCATGGACAGCAGCAACGGCCAAACACAGAAACCCGCAAATCACGGCTCCGACTCTTTTCCTATTCATGGTCTCTCCCGGGATCGTCAGGGGTGGTCAGACAATCGAGTGTAGCCTCAACAACTCCGTTTTGTCATCGGACTCGCGCCCGGGAAGAGGGTCGGCATTCGGCCTATATCATCCGATTATTATTCGCGCATAATCCGCTCACGCCCATTGGAATAACGCCGAACCCAAGGCGACATCGGGACGGCTCTGCGTCCGCGCGCTTCGACTTGCGCGGGTTCGGCGAGGAGCGCGCCTGGACGGACATGAGCCCGACTTGCACGCAGATGGCGATGGCCTCCTCGAAGTTCGCCTCCGGGACGCGGTACGTGAAGCTTGGGCCGGGATCCTCCATCTCCCAGTCATCGCCGTGGAGAGGCTACCGGCGCTTCGAGTATCGCGTCAACGCCGATCAGGTGAAAGCCATGGCGCGCGACCTCAATCTCGCCCACGGCGCCTCGTTCTCCACGGATCCGAAGGACTACCAGCTCGTCCATTTCAATCTGAATCCCGAGATTCATTTCCCGGAGGGCGCAAAGGGTTATCTCAGGACCTCGTTCCGGAAGATCTCGATCTCCGTCATCATCCCGCCCAAGGCACCGGCCTGCCGGCAGAAAACCGGCCAATTCGACTCAGGGGGCGGCTGCACCGACGGCGGCGGCACCGGCGGCGACACCGGCGGCGACACCGGCGGAGGCACTGGCGGGGACACCGGCGGCGGCACCGGCCAGACTTGCCAGCCCAAGATTGGAGAATTCGACTCGCCGAACGGCTGCACGGCCTCCATCTGCTACGAAGACGCGGCCTGCCCGGCACCCGGCGGCTACGTGGCCCAGGGGGGCGGCTGCTATCACAAGCTCACGGGCAAGCCGCAATGCGGCGTTGCTCCGATTGCCCCGGCGCCCGTCCCTTCCTGCCAGCCGAAGATTCTGAATTTCCTCTGCACGTCCTACCTCTGCTACGAGAACTCGACTTGCCCGGCGCCCGGCGGGTCCATACCGATGGGGGGCGGCTGCTATCTAAAACTCACGGATGCGGCGCGTTGCCTCAGCACTCTGATTACCCCGCCGCCCGCCCCTTCCTGCAAGCCGAGGATCGGGTCATTCGACTCGCCGAACGGCTGCACGGCCTTCATCTGCTATGAGGACTTGACCTGCTCGAAGCCCGCCGGCTATGAGCCGCAGGGGGGCGGCTGTTATCACAAGCTCACGGGCAAGCCGCGTTGCGGCACGGCGGGAGGCAGTTGACTGATTTTACGTATTTTTAAAAAACGTCAATGCGCCGCAAGATAAGGGCAATTCTTGGAAGATCGTTGCGGACGGGGGGCGGGGCGCGCCGTTCTCGACGCCTAGGCGCGGATTAAACCTCTGCGCGCGGCCGCGGAACTTCCCCGCCGCCGCCTTGGGCTCGTCGTAATATAAATCATCGTAATCGGATTTGGCGCAAATGGCAATCGGATGATATAGACCGATTGCCGCGCCTTTTTCTTTGCGCCGGGTCTGGTAGGAACGGGGTTCGTGCGTCTAAACTCCTTGGGACCTCGTGAAAACATGGATATGCCAAAAATCGCAATCAACCCCGATCTTCAGACAGAACCGGACACCGGCAGTGGGTCGTCGCCGCGACTCGCCTCAGTGGCATTGCTGGTCTGGACCTTCCTGACTTTCGCGCTCTTCGCCGTGAGTCTTACCCTGCTGGCGGTCGCCTTGTGCGAGCACGCCGCCGCGCGCAAGCCGGCCGCTTCGGATTGGCCCCTGTATGACCCGGCGAGCGGGGTTGCCTCGCTGCGCCGCGAGGCGGTCGTGGACTATGCGAGCAACGGCTCGCCCTTGGCCTGCACCCGCGCATCGTCCCTCTCCCCGGACGGGCGCGTCGTGTGCCCGCAGGACTACGGCGCGGCCGGAGGCGGCTGCGGCGACGGCGTTTCAGGAGCTCTCTTGGTCACTTGGAAGGGAACGGGTTGGGTTTGTCCGAAACTGGAGCCCGGCAAGAAGGCCGCCGTGAGCGCGAGCGTGCTTTGCTGCAAGCTCAGCGGCTGAACGCGTCTTATGAATATGAATCGGAGATGCATGATGGTTCCTTCCCGCTCTAAAAAACACGGCCGCGGGCGCCGGGGGACCACTCTCGTGGAGGTGGTCGTCTCGACGCTGCTCATCGGGCTGATGGCCGCGATGTGTATGCCGGTCTTCCTGACCGGCCGGATGTCGGTCGGGCGGGCGGATCGCCGCGCCGCGGCGGCCGACGCCGTTCACGGCGTGGCCGAGGCCCTCAAGGGGTACGTGACCGCCGACCCCTTCCTCGCCAGCGGGCCGGGGAAGGGCATCGACGGCTGGTCCTTGCCGGGCGATCTGAGCGGCCGGCGGGCGCTGGAACCCGGTGACCACGCCCTCGACTCGGCGATATGGGCCGCGCCGCTCGCGTCATACGGGGGCGTGCTGTCCTATTCCGTCGCGATCCGCGCGACCCCGTCGGGCCCCCAGCCGGACGTGAGCTTCCGCGTGAGTTGGGTGGAACCGTGACGCCCCGCCCGATTGGACGCCGCGGCTTCACCTTGATCGAGCTCTTGATGGCCGTCGGGCTCTCCGCTCTGGTCTTCGCCGCCCTGGCCTCCCTGACGGGCACGGCCGCGCGCCACCACCTCCACGCCGTGAAAAGCGCCGGCGCGCAGATGAATGCCGCCCTCGCCTTCAAGGATGTCGAGCGCGAGTTGTCGGGGGCGACTTTCCTTCTGTCGCCCGCCCTGCGCGGATTGGAGGCGCAGACTTTGGAGGGCTGCGCCAACGCGGCTCCCGCCGTAGGCGGCGGCGCGCCCGTGCCCATCGACCCCGCCCGGCCGATGAGCTTCTTCGCTTTCTGCCAGGCCGGCGGAACCTTCTATCACCATGCGCTCGCGGGCTGCCCGGCGGCCTACCGTTGCGGTTCGTCGCCCGTCACCGCCGTCGGCGGGGGCGGGCACCGCGTCGCCGCCGCTTTCTTTCGCCCATCCAGGGAGGATTCAGTGCGGGTATCCCTGACGGCCGTCTCGGGTGACATCACGGCCGCCCGCGCCGGAACCTTCTCCGTCGCGGTCGCCGCGGGGATGAATCCATGAGGCCGGAAAACGAGCGCGGCTCGGTCCTCGCCCTGGTCCTGGTCGCCGTGGTCGTCCTGTCCATTCTCATGGCTTCCATCCTGGGCGCGCGCCTTCAGCCCGCCTTGAGCGCCGCCAACGCCGGCGCGCGGGCCGGCGCGGACCTCGCGGCGCGCGCCGCGCTTGCCCGCCTCACCGAGTCCTGGGTCCGCCGGGGCGCCTGCGCCTCGGAGGCATCGGCCGGCGTCGCGTGCGTCAGCCGGCGGGGGGGGTGCACCTGCACCGTGGGCGCCGTCGTCGTGACCGCCGTGCCTCAGGGGGGCGCCTACGCCCTGAGCGTCGCCGCGCCGTCGAGTCCTTAGCATCCGCATTGGAGGCATCTCATGAACTTACCCGACATCGTGATCCGCATCGACCGCAAGGGGCTGGCGCTCGTCGCCGCGCTCGTCCTCGTCGGCGCCTGCGGAGCGCTGCTGTGGTCGGAGACCTTGACCCTGGCGACCACCTACCCGGCCCCCGCGGGCATCTACAACCAGATCGTGACCACCGGCAACTCGGGCGCGGTGGCGGCGGATACCACGCTCAACCGCAACGCGGGCAACACGCTGCTCGTGCCCGCCACCAACCCGAGCGGCATGGTCGGCATCGGCATGAGCCCGGCCTATAAGTTGGACGTTAACGGCACGCTGCGCGCCAGCGCCGTTCTCAACCCGACCTACGCTCCATGAGGGCCATGCTCAAAGCCGTCCTCCTCGCGCATCTGGCGGTCATTCCGGCCGGAGCCGTGACGATCGCATGGACCGACCCGGTCCTGACTGCGAACGTGACCCCGGTTCGGGCCGTGCATATTCGGGAGTTGCGGACCCAGACGAACGCGGCGCGAGTCGCCGTCGGCCTTGGGGCGTTCGCGTGGACGGACCCGATCCTGACGTCGAACTCGACGAAGATCCGCGTCGTCCACATCGCGGAGCTGCGCGCGGCCATCACCTCGGTCTACACGGCCATGTCAGCGACCCCGCCGACCTGGACGGACCCGGTCCTGGTGGCCAACGTGACGAAGATCCGCGCCGTCCATCTCAAGGAGTTGCGCCTTGCCGTCCAGAACGCTCCGAGGCCCTGCGTGCCGACCGCTTGCACCGCCGCCCCGCCCGCTTGCGACCAGACCACGTGGGGCACGAACGGCTGCGGCGTTTGCTCGATAACGGGTCCCGCGTGCCCTTGCGTCCCGACCGCTTGCACCGCCGCCGCGCCTGCCTGCGGCCAGACGACGTGGGGCACGAACGGCTGCGGCGTCCCCTGCTCGCAGACGGGGCCTGCGTGCGACTGCATCCCGACCGCTTGCACCGCCGCCGCACCCGCCTGCGGCCAGACGACGTGGGGCACGGACGGCTGCAGCGTTTGCTCGAAGACGGGGCCCGCGTGCGCCTGCGTCCCGACCGCTTGCACCGCCGCCGCGCCCGCCTGCGGACAGACGACGTGGGGCACGAACGGCTGCGGCGTTCCCTGCTCGAGGGCGGGGCAGGTATGCCGCTATCGATGCGGGAGTTGTACGGGTACTGCGGCGGGTTACTACTTCACCGAGCCGGCCGGCGGCCCTCTTGGGAGAATTTGTGGGTCGAGCTCGATCCAGTTGTATAACCCAGGTCCCTGCACGACTCCCACCAGCGTGATCACGCAAACGGTGTATGCATACTACGACGGCGATAACCACTGTGGCTACAGGGCATACGTCACGGTAACCTGCACCGCGACCAATACTCCCGAGAATTGAGGCCCTCATAGTCTGTCGCACTGAAACGACAATGGCAAACTACGCTTACACGGTGCAGGACGGCGAAGGCGAGATCTCTTCGGGGGCCCTCGTGGCCGAAGACGAGAACGAGGCGATCAGCGCCCTTCAGGCCAGGGGCTACTTCGTCCTGTCCCTCGTCGCGGACGCGCCCGGCTCCGGGTCGTCCGCCAAGGCCGCCGGCGGCGGGGGCAAGCCGGCCCTTCGCGACCTCGTCTTCTTCGCCGAGCAGTTGTCCACTTTGCTCAACGGCGGCGTGCCTCTCGTCCGCGCGCTGTCGCTGCTCGGCGAGAACTCGAGCTCAAAGCCCCTTCAGTTCGTGCTCGCCCAAGTCACGAAGGACGTCTCGAGCGGCACGGCGCTCTACCGCGCCCTGGAGCGCCACCCGAAGACCTTCGACGCCATGTGGGTCTCCCTCGTGCAGGCCGGCGAGATGGGCGGCCAGCTGCCCAAGGTGCTCAAGCAGATCGGGGCCTACATCCATTCGCAGGCCGAGATCCAAGGGAAGATCGTCTCGGCGATGGCCTATCCCGGCGTGTTGACGGCGGTGTCCGGCGGCGTGCTCCTTTTCTTCATCCTCAAGATCGTCCCCGTGTTCGCGGACATCTTCGCCAGCTTCAACGTCAAGCTGCCGCCCCTGACCGCGGCCATCATCGTCGTGTCGAACATCCTCGTCCACCACCTCGCGGGTCTGATCGTCACCTTGGTCGCGATCTGGTTTCTCTTGAACGCCTACGGCTCGACCGAATCCGGCCAGGAAACAAAATGGGCCATGCTGTTCGGAGCGCCCCTGGTCGGCGACTTCCTGAAGAACATCATGATCGAGCGCATGCTGACCACGCTCTCTACCTTGATCGAGTCCGGCGTCAGCATCATTAGCGCGATTTCGGTTCTCGAGGGCGTTTTCGCCGAAAATATTATTTTCCGGCGAGTCCTGGCGTCGGTCAAGAGCGATATCTCGGGCGGCCAATCCATCTCGCGGTCCTTCAAGAAGACCGGGGCGCTCCCGCCGCTCGTGACCGAGATGATGTTCATGGGCGAGGAGTCGGGCAAGCTGCCGGACATGCTCGTGACCCTCTCCTCGTTCTACAAGGAACAGCTCGACCAGTTCACCCGCAGCTTCAACGCGATCATCGAGCCGATCATGATCGTCGGCATCGGCATGCTCGTGGGCGTGATCGTTCTCGCCGTGTTCCTGCCCATCTTCAAGCTGTCGAGCGTGGGGAAATGATGACCAGCAATCACCGCCGCGACGCCGGCTTGACCCTCATTGAACTGCTCGTCGTCGTCTTGATCATCGGTATCCTGGCCCGCGTGGCTATCTCGTCGTACCTCAACAAAGCAGCCGGCGCGCAGCAGCCCCTCATCGCGAGCGGCAAGCGCGAATCGGGCCCGGCGCCGAATGCGCCGAAGGCGGAGTCGACCGGCTTGACGCGCATCGAGGTCGAGCGTCTGTATGAGACCGGCGTGGAGCTCTACTCGCAGGGCAAGCTGACCGAAGCCGCCGCGGCCTTCCGCCTCATCATCGAGTCCGACCCGACCAACGCCTCGGCGCGGCGGGGGCTCGACCGCGTGCAGTCGGAGATCGTTCGGGGAGGCGATAATAAGTGACGATTCGCACGGGGTCGTCGTCGGCGCGTTTCCGCAACAGGTCTACTCCATGATGCGGGTGCTCGTGGCGGAGAGCGACCGCGATGTGCGCGGCTACCTGGTCTTGCTTCTGACGGCGATGGGGCATGGAGCCGCGGGCGTGGGCAGCGTGGAGGCTTTGTCGCGCCGGGTGGCGCGCCGGGCGCCGGACGCGGTGCTTTGCGACGCGAGCCTGCCGGACGGCGAAGGGATCGAGGCCTGTCGGCGCCTCAAGCTCCTCCGGCCCGCTCTGACGATCGTGATCATGGCCTGGGACCCGTCGTGGACCGCGCGGGCGCGGCGCGCCGCGCTCGGCCCGGTCCTGCTCAAGCCCTTCAGCCCGACGGAGCTCAGGGACGCCCTGACTTTCGTCCTGTTTTCCCTTCTCAAGACGACGCTCTCCCGCGCCGTCTCCGACCTCAAAAGGCAGAACGGCCAGATCCGGGCCCAGATCGAAGATCCTAAAGCGGCCGCGACGGGGAAAGGCGAAAAATGAGTGACATGCAGTCAACCCCGTCCGCCGTCGCCCGCAGAGCCTCGGGACTTTCCCGTGCCTCCGCTTCCGAGGTGCTCGTCGTCACGCGCGACGAGGCGCTGCGTCGCGGCCTGAGCGTCGAACTCTTGGCGCAGGGTCTTGGCGTTCGCTGGCTCGACGACATCGCCGCTCTGAGGAGCGCCCTGGCCGCGCGCCTTCCCGGTTTCCTGATTCTTGATTTCGACCCGGCGGTCGAGCCGCCTTGGAAAGAGCTCGGCGATCTGCGCGGCGATCCCGCGACCGCCCGCCTGCCGGCCATCGCCCTGTTGGGGGCCGTCACCGCGCCAAGACACATCATCGAGGTCATGCGCATGGGAATCATGGACTGCGTGCGCAAGCCCTGCGACCCGATGGTCCTGGTCCTCCGCCTTCAGGCGCTGCGGACGGCGTTGTCGCGCCGCGATGCGCCGCTGCGCGGCGGGTCATGCTACCGGACCGTCGATGGAGCGTTGCGGCTCGACCTGAAGGCCCATGCCTGCCGCTTGAGTGAGCGGGAGGTGCGGCTCAGTCCCAAAGAGTTCCTTCTGCTCGCCATGTTGATGGCTCGGGCGGGAGAAATGGTCAGCAAGGATGAACTTCTGCGCGCCCTTTGGCCGGCGAACCCGGCCTTGAGAGACGACACACTCCTCCTTCTCCAATATGTCACCCGCCTGCGGAGGAAGCTGGGCCTTCTTCGGGGCCGCCTGGAGACCGTCTGGGGGCTCGGTTACCGGTTCCGTCTCTAGTAAATCCGGGCTCATTGTCAATCAATCGGTTTGGTCGTAAATGGCTCGAAAAGTAAACGGGCGATATAGGCCGATTGCCGCGCCCTTTTCTTTGCGCGGGGGCTAGTTGAGCGGGGCCGGGGCGTCTAAACTGCTTAGGTCGCGCCGCAATGGTTTCTGCAAAGCGAGGATCACATGGAAAAGATGCTCTTGGCCGCTCTCTTTCTCACCGCCGGATACGCGTCCGCGCAGGTTCGCGCCCGAGACCAACTGAAGGCGTCTGCGCCCTCGGGCACGGAGATCGCCGTGCCCGCAGCTCCGTCGGCTAAGCCGGCCGGTAAATCAGCTGAGGCGGACGGCAATAACACGCTGAGCCTTTCGGGCATTCCCGGTGAGACCGTGCTCGACAAAGTGAAGACCCTGTTTGATAAAGGTGTTCCTGCGACGAAAAAAGACCTTATCGGCTGGCATTCCGGTCGAGAGGTTCGTGACAATAGGCCGGATCTGCTTTACGGTTCAGTTCTGCTGGCCGGAGAGTTTACGGATGAAACCGGCCGCAAGACGTTCAGAGTGATGTCCCATCCCAATTGGACCAAGGACTATTTTGACGACCTGGACGCCGCTAAAAAATCCTTTTTGAGGCAAAAGTGGGACGCGGTTGCGCCGACCGCCCATGAAGTCGTCTTCCCTTCCGCCGTGGTAACTTCAAAGGTGATGGCTTTTCGCGAAGCGCGCGGATGCATTATATCGGCCTATGGCCGCGCGGGCGAAGCGCCGTATACGTACGCGTTCTACTGTAAGGACGTTACGCCGTCCGCCGATAAATAAGCATGTTCGATCGTCGTCAACGGGAGCCCCTATGAAACGTGAATGTCTGAGCCGAGAGATTGCGGCGATGTCCTGGGTCGCCCCCGCGTTCATGGTGTGCGCCCTCAGTTCGTTCGCTCAGGGCGGCAATGACGAATCATCCGCCGCTCCCGCCCAACATGGGGGCCACTACGAGGCCGGTCAAGAGGGGAAGTCCAAGCAGAGGACCGGCCCGCGGTTTATCCGGGTCCGCCCCGGAGGCACGAGTGCCGAACCCAACCAGGACGAGACGCCTCTCTCCGCTGAGGGGTGGCTGAACATCGGCGGCTCCGGTGTGTCTCGGGGCCCCGCGGACAAGAAAATCGGACAAGGCTCCCAGCCGGGAAGCGGCACCGGAGGAGGTGGGGGTGCCTCGAGCCAGCCGCCGGCGTTAAGTACGGGGGTGGTGCGCGTGCAGCCGGCCGATGCGAAGATGGTGATGGATTCCGCGTCTCCGGTCGTGTTCACGGTGACGGGCATCGCGTCCAAAGGGGATACGCTGGTCTGCTACCAAGTGCTCAAACATCCGTCCGTGCCGCAGGCCGTGAAGGATTCAAGCCTCTGCAATAAGCCCGCGGATTTCGTGCCGTTCACAGGCAACACGGATTGGACCTATTCAGACTCGAAGCGCATGTGGACTGGGACTTTCCGTTACGACGCGTCCATGTGGGGCACGCCGGGCATCCAGGTCCGTTCCGTGTTCAAGGACAAGAAGACCGGACTCATGGGCTCGGGATCCATGACGGTCGTCGCCGCCAAAACCGCAGGAGTCTGTCCGCAATACTTCATCACCGAAAGGGCATTTGATTTCAGGTATTCGGGCGCGACGCAGATCATGATAATAAAGCGTGGCCAGGCCAGCGCGATAAAGTTCACAACAGACAAATCAGGGAAGAGGGGATCAATTGTAACTGCCTATTCATCATCAGGCCCGGAAGTCCCTAAATTCATGAATATTTCAACGAATAAATGCGATTTCAATTATGACAATCTAACAAACGGCACATACTGTGCAGCGACACGAAGTATAGGCGTTTCTCTGGCTTATACCTTAGGCACTAAACCAATAACGGGTCGCTGCAAACTTGAGCCGGATACGACGTATTACGTCAATATTCGAAATGAGGACGCCCATGAAGCAGCGCGTGGGGTTGATACCTGCCCCGTCGGCACC
>JAQTNG010000029.1 GCA_028714015.1 Elusimicrobiota bacterium
GCCAGGTCGACGGACTGGGCCAAGGTGAGGTTCATTTTCCAGTTACCGGCGAGCAGGGGACGGCGCAAAGGGGATGCCATTTTGTCTCCATTTGTGGCCATTTTGGCCACACTTTCGAATATCCGGGCGTCTGAAGAATTCTACAGGGTCCGCGCCCGGCTGTCAATGGGAAAATGGCGATCTTGACAGCCCCGTTTTACCCCCCTACACTGGCCCCATGAACATTCCCCGGATTCTCGCCGTCCTTCTGCTGGCCGCCCCCGCCTCGGCGTCCGCGGCGCCGCATTCCCTCGCCGTCCGCGTCTCCCAGGGAACCAAGTCGTACGCCCACACCGTGAAGGCGGAGGCGGGAGCCCAGACGAGCTTCGTGGGCCCGGTCGGCGGCCGGAACATGATCGTCAACGCCGTGCTCATCCAAGCCCGGGGTACGCTCACCCTCCAATACCAGATCGAGGTCTCCCGGCCCGACGGCTCAAGCAGCTTCCAGGTCCAGTCTTCCGTCGCGCTGCGCCCCGGCGACCGCCTGAGGGCGGTCGAATGCGGAAACTGGAAACTGGACGTCGCGCTGGACGCGCCGATAGGCGCCGCCGCGCCGCGGGCCTGGAGCCCCGCGGGGCCGAACCATCGCCTGACCGCCGTCGTCGGGAAGCGGCGCTGCCGGATAGTCCAGGAGGCCGGAACGCAGGGAAACATCGTCGATTCCTCAAAGATCAACGGCCGGAAGACGGGCTTCATTCTCAACGCCAACCTGTCGGCCCTCGCCGGCGACACGTGCAAGCTCCAATACCAGCTCGAGGATTCGCCGCGCCAGGCGCAAGGCGAGGAGACCTTGGTCTTGAGCAAGAAGGCCTCCGCGCACGGCGGCATGATCGAGTTCCTGCTCGAGGGTCCGGCGTCCGCGCCCTCCCCGCCCGCGCCCGCCGAAGGCGGCGGCGTCCCGCTCCTGCGCTAGAACTGGGACAGGGGGATGACGGTCTCCCCCATCTTCCCGGGGGAGTACTGGTCGTTCTTGACGGAGTGCTTGCCGCGGCGAATGCGCACGCCGAGGACGCCGACCTTCTTGGCCTCGAGCATGTCCTGGTCGCTGTCGCCGAAGAAGGCGACGAAGCGGCCTTCCTGCATGTGCAGGTGCTTGGCCGACGGGTCGGGGGTGAAGATGAAGGAGCGGGGCGAAAGCTTGCGCCATTCCTTCTTCAAGGCGTCGCCGTCGGTGCCTTGGCGCTCGGCCATGATCATGACCCGGAAGCCCAGGCCCCTCAGGGCGCAGGCGATGGTGAACGGAACGTACTTGATCGACTCGAGATCGTAGGCGTTGTTGAGCGCGGCCCAGAAGGCCGGGCCCTCGCGCTGGACGGCGGCGCCGGAGGCCTTCTCGTAGGCCTTCTGGGAGTCGACGAGGGTGTCGTCGTAGTCGAAGGCCACGGACAGGTGGCCGATGGTGATGAGGCTGAAGAACAGGCCCCACACGCTCATCATGGCGAGAAGCTTCTTGGTGGTGGTCCAGCCTTTCTCGACTTTCGCCCGAGCGTCCTTGAACACCATGTCAGTTCTCCCTCAGCTTGAGGCGCCCGGCGGCGGGCGCGGACATCGCGCCCTGCTTGCGGGCGCACTCGTTCAGCAGGTCGCGCGCCAGCGCGCCCGTCGGCTCCGACGAGACGAAGCGATCGAAGACGGAGTAGCCGTCGCCGCCGTCCAACAGAAAATCCAAGGTGGCGAGCGAGTAGGTCTTCGCGTCGTCGAGCGGCGCGCCGCCGACGGCGACCGAGGCGAGGCGTTCGCCGGCGGGCTTCGGCCGGTAATACTCGACGCTCGCGCCGGAGAACTGGGCGACCTTCGCCATGCCGACGCCGTGGTCGAGCGCCTTGCGCAGGTCGGAGCCTTTCAGGACCAGCTTGACCATTAAGTTGTCGAACGGCATCACGCCGAAGATCGAGCGCAGGGTCACCGGCCCGGCCGGGATCTCGGCGCGGATGCCGCCGCCGTTCTGCAGGGCCACGTCGACGCCGAGGCTCTCCCGATAGCAGTCCGCCATCCAGTCGCCGAGGGCGTTCTCGCGGTCGGGCTCGCGGCCCATCAAGGCCGGCGCCGTCGCGATGACGGTCTCGAAGATTTTCCCGACCGCTTCCGAGTGCCTGGCGACGATCGCCTTCACGGCGGGATCCTCTCCGACGCGGTCGGGCCAAAGGTCGAGGAGCTCGTCCGACGAGGCGACCACCTTCTTCGTCTGCGGATCGATCTCCAGCACGGCCCGGCCGGCCTTGACCAGATAGGAACCGGCCTGGACGATCAAGGTCCCGTTCTCGCCGCGGATCGGACGGTTGAGAAACGTGTGCGAGTGGCCGCCGACGATCAGGTCGATGCCGGGCACCTCGCGCGCCAGCGTCTGGTCGCCCTCGAACTTCTGGTTCTCCCCCTCGACGCCCATGTGCGTGACCGCGATGATCACGGTCGCACCCTGCTTCTTAAGCGCCTTCACCGCGTCGCGCGCCGCGTCCACCTCGCGCCGGAAGTCGAGGCCGAGTATGTTCTTCGGGAAAGCGAGGCGGTGCATGTTCGAGGTGGTCAGGCCGAAGATGCCGATCTTGACGCCCGCGACCTCCTTCACGATCCACGGCTGGACCCACGGAACGAGCTTATTGTCCGCGCCGTAAGTGTTGGCCGAGAGGACCGGCATCTTCATTTTGCCGATCAGCGCGCGCAGGACGTCGGCGCCCGCGTCGTATTCGTGGTTGCCGACGACGATCGCGTCGTAGCCGATGGCGTTGAACACGTCGGCGACGGCCTCGCCCTTGGTCAGGTTGCCCTCGGGCGTGCCCTGCCACCAGTCGCCCGCGTCGAGCACGAGCTTGGGGCCGGCCTCCCTGCCGATCAGAGAGGCCAGCGCGGCGGCGCCGCCGATGAGGCGGTTCGTCTGAAATTTGTCCGGGCGGGACATGATCCAGCCGTGCACGTCGTTGGTGTGATAGACGCGGATCTTGATCGGCTCCGCGCCGGAAGCCCGCGTTCCGAGCGCCAGCGCCGCGATCAGGACGAAACGGGAAAGCTTCATTCGACGAGCCCTCCGGTCAGCGCGTCGCAGGCCTGCTGCATCGCCTCGGCGGCGTTCGACAGGCGCGAGGACACGGTCTCGCGCTTCAGCGCGTTCGTCAGCGAGAATTCTTCCTGCGCGTCCGAGCGGGTCAGGCGGCGCAGGCGCTCGGCCTCGCCCGCCCACTTCTTCGCGAGGAGCAGGGCTTCGATCCGGGGCTTGCCCCGGCCCGCCGCGGCGGCGGCGAGCGCCTTGGCCGCCTCGCGCACGGCCTCGGCGGTCTTGAGCAGGCCGAAGTCCGGCTCGACTCCGTAGCGCACGGCCTCGGACACGGCCTGCGTCGTGTGCTCGACGGCCTCGCGCAGCGCGAAGGAGGCGTCGGCGGCGTCGGCCTTGGCGAAGCCGCGAAAGGTCTTATGGGCGATCACGGCGGCTTCGCGCCAGCCCGAAGCGCGCAGGCGCGCGGTGCGCGCGGCCGACAGCGCCGACGGCGCGGGGCGGCGAAACCAGGCCGCGGCGGCCGTCGCCGCCGCCACGAGCGTTTCCGTCTGGCCTTTCAGGCTTTCCGCCGCGCTTCTCCGCATCCAAAAATAATTCTATTAAATTTTTTCGAGGGTCGACAGCAGGCAGCGGACGCCGCCGCGGTCCGCCTCGGGAATCGTCTCCGCGACGAGCCGCAGGCCCGCGCGCTCGAAGCGCTCGCGAAACGCGCGCCGGCGCGCCAGCTCCTTGTCGCCGGCGAACCCGTGCGCGAGCAGCAGGCGCCCGCCCGGCTTGAGCCACGACGCGACCCGGGGGAACAGCGCCGCGAACTCCGCCCGGACGCCGGCGCGGTCGAGGTAATAAAGAACATCGGCTACGATGACGGCGTCAAACGGGCCTTCCGCGCCGGGCTCCCAAGTCAGGAGGTCGGCTTCGAGAAATACGGCCGACGCGGCGCGCTTGCGCGCCCGGTCGAGCGCGACGGCGGAGATATCAACGGCTAAGACCCGCGACGAACGGCCGATCAGCTTCTCGGTGAAATGTCCTTCGGCGCAGCCGACCTCGAGCACCGGCCCGAGAGGCCCGGCCCCGAGGGCTTCGTCCATCGCGGCAAGGCGCGCCGCTTCGTAGGGGGTCGTGGCGTATGAGAACGGATCTTCGCGCCGGCCGAACTGGCGGTTCATCTTGCGGCGCGTTTTATAGGCCTGCCAGGACACCCTCAGCGCCGACCAAACGCTCATCTCGCCCTCTTGGAGCCCAGGAGGTCCTTGAGCCTCTCGGCGTCGCGGAAGGAGGCCCGGTGGGAGAGGGCGACATAGGTCGGGACGTCGGCGCTCGCCGACGAGATTGTGGCCATATTGTCCACACCGAGCACCCCCATGCGCGCGATGACCGGGCGCATGTAGAGGAACGCCCCCTTCCGGGGCGGAGGCTGGCGCAGGGGATCGAAGGCCCGGATCAGGCCCAGCTCCGCGCAGACTTTGTCGCCGAGGGAGGCCCATTCGCCCCCCCGGGGATGCCAGACGAACGTCAGGTTCCCGCGCGCGGCCGTCTTGAAGAACCGGTACATGTCGCGCAGGCGGTCGGAGCCGGGCTGGAAGGACGGCGGGGACTCGAACACCACGATCTTCGCGCCCAAAGCCTCGGCGGCCGCCCTTGTGGCCATCCAGGCCTCATGGACCTCCAGGCTTTCGCGGAAAGAGCCGCACAGGACCTGGCGATTTTTCGGAAGCTTCCGCCCGGACGGAGGAAAGCCGCGGTCCTCGGGGCCGTGGGTGATCGTCCGCAGAGCCTGCAGGGCGGCTTCGCCGCCGTGCGGGATGTCCGCGCGCCAGGCCGCCAAGGTCTCGAGCCGAGGAAGGCCCTTCCCCGTGTCGGTCTCCACGAAGGACAGGGACCGCCAGTAGCGGTCCCGTCCGACGGGGTAGCCGGCGCAGCCGACCCGGATCATGGCCGGCCGAAAAGATCGAATTCCGGCTCGCGCCGGGGGCGCTGGATCGTCTCCGGCAGGCGCCGGGACCGGCGCAGGCAGTACCAGGCCAAACCCAGGCAGGAAAGGCCGTAAACGAGCTCGAAGAGCGAGAATCGGCTCCACTGCGCGCGAGTCACGAAGGCCCAGGCCTTCGGGGCGTACAGGTTGGCCTCGGGCTCGCCGCCCAGGAGGTCGTAGGCCCCCTTGAAAGCGGCCAGCCCGCCCCACCCGGCGAAAATCGCCGCGGCGAGACGGGCCAGACCTTTGATCTTGATCGTCTCCATGGGAGACGCTCCGATCAACGCTTCGAGAACTGGAAGCGCTTGCGGGCCTTCGGCTGGCCGGGCTTCTTGCGCTCGACCATGCGGGGGTCGCGGGTCAGGAAGCCGGCGGCGCGAAGGGCCTTCTTGTGCTTCTCGTCGAGCTTGACGAGGGCGCGGGAGATGGCGTGGCGGGCCGCTCCGGCCTGGCCGGAGATGCCGCCGCCGTTGACCTTGAGGATGTAGTCGTGGTTCTTGGCGGCTTCGATGATCGTGATCGGCTCGGTGACGTCGCGAACCTGATGGGGAAGACCGTGGAAGTACATCTCGACGGGCTTCTTGTTGACGGTGACTTTACCCTCGCCCTTCGGCAGCAGGCGGCACTGCGCGACGGAGGTTTTGCGGCGGCCGGTGGCCCAGATCGCTTCGGTTTTGCTCATGGTGTCCTTACTTGGCCTTCGGCGGATTGACCGCCGAATGCGGATGCTTGTCTCCGACGTAGATCTTGAGGCGAACCATCTGCTTGCGGGCGAGGCGGTTCTTGGGAAGCATGCGGCGCACGGCGAGCATCATGACCTTACGGGGGTCGCGCTCCATCTGGCGCTTCATCGGCATGACCCGGGCGCCGCCGGCGAAGCCGGAGTGCGAGAAGTAGAACTTCTGGTCGATTTTATTGCCGGTCAGCTTGATCTGCTTGCAGTTCGTCACGACGACGAAATCGCCGCAGTCCACGTAATCGGTGTAAGTGACCTTGCCTTTTCCACGAAGTAGATCGGCGGCCTTCGTCGCGATGCGGCCGAGAACGAGGCCCTTCGCGTCGATGTGATGCCATTTGCGGGTCGTCGCCGCTTGGCGGGGAGGATGCATGTAGCTGTTCTGAGGCATAGTAATGAATGTTACCAAATTCCCCGACGGTGAACAAGAGAAATGAGGATTATTATTGGCGAACGGCCGGCGGCCGTCTCGTGCCGAAGGTCTCGCCGTTCGGCGACTTCCAATACACCTCGAGCTTGAGCTTGGCGCGGGTATAAACCGCGACCCCGGCGGGAGTCAATCGGCCGTCCCCGTCGAAGAGGCGCCGGCCGTCCCAGTCCGTGAGCTTGAGGGCCCATTTGGCGCTCGCGCCCTTGGAGGCGAAATACTCGATGGCGTCCTGCGTGACGTCGAAGAGGTACTTGTCGTAGCCTTCCTTCGTGAGCAGGCGACGGGCCGGCTCCTTGCCGCGCCGCGCGGCGGTCCAGGGGCGCGTGCCGCCGAATTTTTTCTTCAGATAAGCGAGAGCCTCGGGCTCGGCCAGACGAATCCGGCTCAGCAGCTCGGCGTCGGACGGAGCCCAGACCGACTGGTCCGGGGCCAGCAGGCGGCGCTGCCACATTTCGTCGAGCACCGCGGCGCGATCCTCCGTCGCGATGGCCGGCTCCGCGGTCACGGGAGAGTGCCCGCCGAGGGAGCCCGCTTGCGACGCGGCGGACAGAGCCAGCAGTATCCCTAAGATCACTTGGAGGCGAGAATACGCGGCAGGACGACGCCGACCTGGTCCATGTACTTGCCCTTGCGGTCGGAATAGGAGGTCTCGCAGAGCTGATCGCCTCCGAAGAACAGGAGCTGGGCGATGCCCTCGTTCGAGTAGATCTTCGCGGGCAGCGGCGTGGTGTTGGAGATTTCGATCGTCAGGTAGCCTTCCCAGCCCGGCTCGAGCGGCGTCACGTTGACGATGATGCCGCAGCGGGCGTAGGTGGACTTGCCGAGGCAAATGGCGAGCACGTCGCGGGGGATCTTGAACTTCTCGACGGAGCGGGCCAGCGCGAACGAGTTCGGCGGCACGACGCACTCCGGGGCCTGGATGTCGACGAAGGCCTTCGAGTCGAAGCGCTTCGGGTCGACGACCGTGCCGTGCACGTTCGTGAACACCTTGTATTCGTCGGCGACGCGGATGTCGTAGCCGTAGGAGGACAGCCCGTAGGAGATCTTGTCCTTGCCGTCCTGATGCTCGACGAACGGATCGATCATCTTCGTGGTCTTGGACATCTCTCGAATCCAAATATCGGACTTAATCATCGGGGCTCCTCCGTCGGGCAGAATCGATTATATCTATTGTCCGGCAATACGGACAACCACCCTTCCTGTTTTTGATTTCCATTCTCTCGACGGGGGTTTTGAGCATCTTCGTGCTCAAAACCGCCGGGGGCGAAATGAAAATCGTTAAGCGATGACGATCCGCGAGGGAACTTTCCAAGGCCCTCAATCGTATGAAAGCATGAGACTCCGAAAGGAATTGCACGAATGGGACGGTATCCAGCCTTGGTTCTGGCCCCGCATCGCCCGCGAGCTGCCGCCGCTTAAAAAAATGCCGTTCCTGAAGGCGCGCCGGAAAGGCGGACGGCCCCGAGGCGACGACTGCCGGGCGCTCGGCGCGATCCTGTGGCGGCTACGCAGCGGCGGAACCTGGAACCGGCTGCCGAAGAGGTTCGGTTCGGCCGCCACGGCGCGCCGCCGGCTGGCGCTGTGGATGAAGGGCGATCGGCTGGAACGCGCCTGGCGCGCGTATTTGGACCAGCAAAGCCAGCCGGAGCTTCAACGCTGGCGGGACAGCTTCGCCGCCGGCGCATACCGACCGGAGCCGTTCTGGCGCTTCGGCCTGGACCTTGTCTGGCGACGGGAGTTTGAGCCGAGGCTTCCGTCAGGGTAGACGATCGGCGGCGATCTGACCGGAAAGGCAGGCGGACTCGATCGTGGCGGGGAAGCCGGTGCGCGTCCAGTCGCCGGCGAAGGAGAAGCCCGGCATGCCGGTTCCGGGCTCGGGGCGCTTGGCCTCGGAGCCGGGGGCCGGAGAGAGCGTCGCGAAAGGCTCTTTGACGACTTTAGAGGCGAGGACCTTTGCTTTTGAGAACTCGGGCAGGCACGACGTCAGGTCCTTCACCGCGATCTGCAGTATCTTCTCGGGCGGGAGGCCGACGTGACGATGCGCGCCCGAGATGACGACGGCGAGCGTCTGTCCGCCTTCTTGGGATCCGTGTATCAAGGTCTTGTTGAACACCCAATGCGTCTCGGTGTTCAGCATGCCCAGGAAGCGCTCGCTCATCACGGGACGATCGAGCTTCAATGTCGCGCCGACGATGGGCGCGGGCGCCAAGGTCTCCCAGGAACCGCGCAGCGCGGCGGGCAGCCGCAGCTTCTTCAAATCCCAGGGAGGCAAGGTGGAGACGACGTGGCCCGACTCGAAACGCGAGTCCATGTCCGTAACGATCCCGCGCACGCGGCCGCCTTCCTCGATCAGGCTCGCGGCCTTCGCGTTCGAGATCACGCGGCCGCCGCGGGCTTCGACGTAGTCGCGCGCCGCGTCGGTGTACAGCTCGGAGAGACCGGTCTTCGCCAGCGCGAAGCGCGAGGACTCGCGGCCGGCGAAGAACATCGCGCGCAGGGCCTGAATAAAGCCCGCGGCGGAGGCGACCTCGGGCTTGTCGTTGAGTATGCCGATCGCGGCGGGATCGAAGAAGCGGGTCTGGAAATTCGGGGAAATGCCGAGGGAGGTCAGCCACTGGCGCACGGTCATTTTCTCGACGGCGTCGGGAATCGGGCCGGACTTCATGGACTTCAGCGCGAGATCGAAAGCCACCAGCGCGACCTTTTCGCGCAGCGACACCCCTTTCAAACCGAGGAGCCCGGCGGCCAGATGCAGCGGCGCGGGCAGCCAGGAGGGGCAGGACAGCCGGTCGCGCTTGCCGCCCGACTCGGCGTAATCGACGGCGACGTCGCGATAGATGTCGAGCTTATGGTCCGTTCCGATCGTTTTTAAAAAGCGCCGGGTCGCGAAATAGCAGCCCATGAACAGGTGCTGGCCGTTGTCGATCTCCAGCCCGTTCTCGCTGAAGGAGTAGGCCCGGCCGCCAAGATGGGGTTTTTTGTCGAGGACGAGGACCTTTTTGCCTTTCTCGGCGAGAGCCACGGCGCAGGACAGCCCGGCGAAGCCGCCGCCGAGCACGATCGCGTCGGGCTTGTCAGATCCCATGGCAATAGAGCCAGGCCCGGAACCCGAGCGCCGCCTTGCGCCAGCCCGGAAGGCTCGTCTTCTGGAAGAGAACACGGAACTCGCGGCCCCTGATCTCGTCGAGCAGGCCCTCGTAGACGTGGGCCATGACCTCGGCGGGCAGGAGTCCCAGGCGGTCGCGGAAATCGACGAGAGAGCGCGCGCGCGCGTAGTAGGCCTTCGCGCGCTTGTACTCGACGGCCATCAGGCGGTCGAAGGCGGGGCCAGGCTCGCGCAGGACGAGACGGTCGACGGAATAGCCGGCCTCGCGAATGTCGGCGAGCGGCAGATAGACGCGGCCGATCTCGAGATCGGCGCCCACGTCGCGGATGATGTTGGTCAATTGAAAAGCATAGCCGAACGTCGTCGCGAACTCGTACATGCGCTCCTTCGGGGTATAAGACCAGCCGAATATGTGGATGCACATGATGCCGACCGAGGAGGCCACGCCGCGCATGTAGCCCTCGAGGTCGGCGATCGTCTCGTAGCGCGTCCCGTCGAGGTCCATCGCGCAGCCGCGGATCATCTCGAGGAAGGGCTCTTTGGGAATCTTGAAGTCGGCGACCGCCTTGAGCAGGCCGCGGGACACGGCGTGCGTCGGCGCGCCCTGATAGAGACGCTCGATCTCCTCGCGCCAGAAGTCGAGCTGGCGGCGGGCCTCGTCCTTCGGCGTCCCGGGTTCGTCGACGATGTCGTCGATGAGGCGGCAGTACGAGTAAACGGCGGAGAGGGCCTCGCGCTTGGCCTTCGGCAGGAGCAGGAAGCCCAGGAAGAAGTTCGATTTCCTCTCGGCTTGGGGCGGCGCGGCGGTCATGTGCCGATGAGGGCGCGCGCGACCAGCGGAATCCATTCCCGTTTCTTCAGGGTCGGGCGCGTCCGGATGGTGTCGAAATCGAGCTTACGGATCAGCTTGAGGATCTGCATGCCGCCGTACCAGGTCAGGCGGATCTCGAGGGAGAGCGGCCAGCGCAGCTTCTCCGGCAGGGGCTTGCCCTGGTCGAACAGGGCGCGGGCGCGGGAGACCTCGAACTTCATCAGGTTCTTGAAGCGCTCGTTGCAGACGCCCATGCGCAGGTCGGCCTCGGAGTAGCCGTGCGCCTTGAAGTCCTCGTCGGGGATGTAGACGCGGTCCTTCTTGAGATCGACGGAAATGTCCTGCCAAAAATTGGCGAGCTGCAGCGCGGTGCAGATCGCGTCGGAATAACGGAAAAGCTCGGGGTCCTTGTAGCCGTGGATCATGAGGACGATGCGGCCGACCGGGTTCGCCGAACGGCGGCAGTAGTCCATCACCTCGTCGAAGGTCGCGTACCGGCTCTTTTCCGTGTCCTGAAGAAAGGCCGAGAGCAGGTCGTCGAAGGGCTCCTTCGGAAGGTCCAACTCCTTGAGCGTCGCGCCGAGGGCCAGGAAGACGGGGTGGGTCGGCGGGCGCTTGCCGGTGTCGGCGAGCATGGAGCGCCAATTGAGCAGGCACTCGCGCCGCCGGCCCTCGTACTCCGGCTCGTCGGACATGTCGTCGGCGATGCGCGCGAAGGCGTAGAGCGCGGCGACGTGCTTGCGCAGGCGCTTGGGCAGCAGCAGGGACGCGACCGGAAAGTTTTCGTAGTGCCCGTCCGCCAGGTCCTGGCAGAAGCGGTAGGCGCCCGACACGTCGCTCGGGTTCGTGAGCTTCGCCTCGTAGGCCTTGAGCGTGTCCGCCATGCCTACTTCTTGCCTACCCCAATGCGCGTGCGGCCGTCGGCGGGCTTCGCGGCCATGCGTTTGAGGGGGTTGTTCGACCACTCGAATTCGAAATCCCCGCAGCGGACGCGGTCGCCGTTCTGCACGCCCGCCTTCTTGAGCGCGCGGTCCACGCCGATGCGCTTGAGCGTGTGCTGGTAGCGGTTGATCGCCTCGGGCAGGCTGACGTCGAGCATCGCCGAGGCGCGCTCGACGAACTTTCCCTTGAGGTGGAAGTGTCCGCCGCCGAGGTTCTCGACGACGAAGCCCTGCTCGACCTTGTGGATCGAGTCGTCGACCGTCTTCTCCGCGAAGTGAAGGGGGCCCTTGTGCTTGGCGAGCTCCACGATGATCTTGTCGAGGATGACGTCCACGCCGTCGCCGGTCGCGACCGAGATAGCGAGCAGGCCCCGGTGCTTCTTTTTCAGCTTCTTCAGGGCCTCGGCGCTCTCGGACAGGTCCATCTTGTTGAGGACGAGAAGCTTGGGCTTGGTCGCGAGCTTGGGGTTGTAGCGCTTGAGCTCCTTCTCGATCGTCTTGATCCCGGTCTCCGGATCCTCGCCCATGTAGCCGGCGGGGTCGATGAGGTGGATCAGCAGGCGGCAGCGTTCGACGTGCTTGAGGAACTTCACGCCGAGCCCCTTGCCTTCGGCCGCGCCCTCTATGAGGCCCGGGATATCGGCCACGACAAAACTGACGTGCTTGTGGTAGGCGACGCCGAGGTTCGGCGACAAGGTGGTGAACGGATAGTTGGCGATCTTCGGGCGGGCGTTGGAGACGCGAGAGACGAAGCTCGATTTTCCGGCGTTCGGGTAGCCGACGAGGCCGACGTCGGCGAGGAGCTTGAGCTCCATGTCGAGCGTGGTCCTCTCGCCCGGGCCGCCCTTCTCGGCGAGGCGGGGCGCGTTGTTGAGGCGGGTCTTGAAGGACCAGTTGCCGCGGCCGCCGCGGCCGCCCTCGCCGGCGCGCCATATCTGGCCGTCCTTATAGAGATCGGCGACGAGAACCCCGTCGCGGTAGATCAAAGTTCCGACGGGGACCTCCATCGTGACGTCCTCGCCCCGGAGTCCGTGCTTATGAGAACCCTTGCCGTGGCCGCCTCGGCCCGCGGTCACGTGCGGGCGGAAATGCAGGTCCATCAAGGTCGTCAGGCGCGAGGCCGCCTTGAAAAAGACGTCCCCGCCGCGGCCGCCGTCGCCGCCGTTGGGCCCGCCCCACTCCATGTACTTCTCGTGCTTGAAGGAGAGACAGCCGTCTCCGCCGTCGCCGGCGGCGACAAAACATCGGACTTTATCGATGAAGCTCATTGGTCTCTCTGGAAGCAAAACGGCCGCCGGTGTTGCCGGCGGCCGTGTTCGGCGCGCGTGAGCGCGACGCTGAAGCTACTTGGCGGCGGCGGCCGCTTTGGCGTGCATCTTCGCCGTGACGTTTCTCGCGTCGCCGACGGGGTACACGGACGCGCGCTTCTTGTCCTTGTACGCCCATTCGAACGTCACGACGCCGTTGATCTTGGAGAACAGCGTGTCGTCCTTGCCGCGGCCGACGTTCAGCCCGGGAAGGATCTTGGTGCCGCGCTGGCGCATGATGACCATGCCGGCCTTGACGACTTCGCCGCCGTAGCGCTTGACGCCGAGGCGTTGGCCGTGCGAGTCCCGGCCGTTTGAAGATGAGCCCTGTGCTTTTGTTGAAGCCATATTAGTTTAAGGAAATGCTCTCAATTTTGATCGACGTGAGCCACTGACGATGGCCCTGGGTCTTCTTGTAGGCTTTCTTAGTGCGCTTCTTGAAGACGATGATTTTCGGACCCCGGCCCTGCTTGACGACGGTCGCCGTGACCTTCGCGCTGCGCGTGGACTTGGGCTCCTGGCCTTCCGGAGCGTCGCCGACGGCCCAGAGCGCGTTGAACGTCAGCGTCTCGCCTTCCTTGACTTCCAGCTTCTCGACCTTAACGGTCTCGCCGGGAATGACCCAAAGTTGTTTTCCGCCCGTCTCGATAATCGCGTACATAGGACTCCTCTTGAGGTAGGCGTACATCATAACAAAAACGCCGACGGGTGACAAGCCATATCGTTGCTACAATCTATTCTTCCATGATCATTTACGAGAAAGACCGCGCGCTCTATCTCAACCTGACCAATCGCTGCCCGGTCTCCTGCCGCTTCTGCATCAAGGTTCCCTGGGAATACGAATTCGAGGGCCACGATCTGAGCATCAAAGGGCCGGAGCCCACGGCGGAAGAGCTGATCGGCGCGCTCAAGGAAAAGCTGCAGGCCCCCGGCGACTGGCGCGAGGTCGTGTTCTGCGGCTTCGGCGAGTCCACCTACCGCCTGGCGGAGATGACCGCGGTGGGACTGTACCTCAAGGCCCATTATCCGAAGCTGAAGCTGCGCTTGAACACCGTCGGCCTCGGCAGCCTGATCTGGGGCCGCGACATCACGCCGGAGCTGGCCCGGTTTCTCGATGAGGTCGCGATCAGCCTCAACACCGCCGACCCGGCGCAATGGGTCGAGCTGCTCCGCCCCGCTCCGTCCTACCGCGAAACGGGCTTCGCCGCTTCGCGGCAATTTGCCGAGAGATGCGTCGCGGCGGGCATCCGCACGCGCGTCACGGCGGTGGAGCTGCCCGAGGTCGACCTGGAGCCGTTGAAGCGTTACGCGCAAACGATCGGGGCCGATTTCCTCGCTCGTCCCATACTGGCCTGACCCTGGACGCGAACCCGGGGCGGTGCTACACTCTAAACACTTTGCAAGGAAGGTCTCCCCATGGCTAAAACCCGCCCCGCCGGAAAAATCTCCCTGACCGCGAACCAGTTCAAGGTCATCAAGGACAAGTACCTGCGCGACGCCCCGTCGGCCGAGGCATGGCTGATGGGGGTCGCGCGGAACGTCGCCTTGGGCGAGCTGCTGTCGCATCCCAAGGCCGAGGCCTGGGGCGTTTTCACCGGCGTGCAGCGGACGGTCGAACGGGGCATGAATCTCTTCCACCGGGGCCTGCCCGACAACGACGCGCGCCAGGCGAACTTCGCGCGCCTGATGGCCAATCTGGAGAAGGCCTGCGCCAAGCACCCCGAGGCCAAGGCCCTCCGCGAGGAGTGGTCCGCCAAGTTCTTCGGCCTGATGGCGCACTGGGACTTCCTGCCGAACTCCCCGACCTTGATGAACGCCGGCCGCGAGCTGCAGCAGCTGTCCGCCTGCTACGTCCTGCCCGTTCCCGATTCGATGGAGGCCATCACCAAGTCTCTCGCCGCGCAGTCGATGATCCAGAAGTCCGGCGGCGGCACCGGCTTCTCGTTCTCCCAGCTGCGCCCCAAAGGCGACCTCGTCAAAAAGACGCAGGGCGTGGCGTCCGGCGCTCTTTCCTTTATGAAGCTGTTCGACACCATGACCGACGTGGTCAAGCAGGGCGGCACGCGCCGCGGGGCCAACATGGCCATACTGCGCTACGACCACCCCGAGATCATGGATTTCATCAAAATGAAGACCTCCCCCGGCGTCATGGAGAACTTCAACGTCTCCGTGGGCGTGGACGCGATCTTCATGCGCGCGGTCCTGGCCGACGCGGAGTACGACCTCATCAACCCGCGCTCGGGCAAGCCGGCCGGCAAGCTGCGCGCCAAGGAGGTCTTCGACACGATGGTCGACCTCGCCTGGAAGACGGGCGACCCGGGCTACGTCGTCCTCGACCGCATCAACGCCTCGGGCTCCAACACCACGCCCGCCTTGGGGCAGATCGAGAGCACCAACCCCTGCGGCGAGCAGCCGCTGCTGCCTTGGGAGCCATGCAACCTGGGCTCGCTCAACCTGAGCGCCTTCGTGACCGGCGAGGTCGGCGCGGGGCGCTGGGACTTCCCGCATCTTAAGGAAACGGTCGGCCTGGCGATCCGGTTCCTCGAGGACGTCATCGAGGTCAACAACTATCCCCTCCCCGAGATCGAAACGCTCGCCAAGGGCAACCGCCGCATCGGCCTGGGCGTGATGGGCTGGGCCGAGGCCCTGGTCAAGAGCGGCACGGCCTACGGAGACCCCGCGGCGCTGGCGCTCGGCGACAAGGTCATGTCGTTCATCAACGGCGCGGCGCTCGACGCCTCCGAGAAGCTCGCCGCGGAGCGCGGCGTGTTCCCGAACTGGAAGGACTCGACCTACGACCCCGACTCGAAGCACTTCCGCGGCGAGAAGCGCCGCCCGCGCCATTGCGCGCGCACGACGATCGCGCCGACCGGCACCATTGCCATCGCGGCGGGCCTGCAGGGCGGCGGCATCGAGCCGTTCTTCGCGATCGCCTACACGCGCTACAACGCCAAGGCCCTCGAGGCGATGAAGGCCGGCAAGGCGGCCGACGACAAGGACGTGTTCTTCGAGGTCAACCCGCTCTTCAAGGAGGTCGCGGAGAAGAACGACTGGTTCGGCCTGGGCGAGAAAAACCTGATGCGCCGCATCGACGAGAACCACAAGTCCGCGTACGGGATCGCCGAGATTCCCGAGAAGTTCCAGCGCCTGTTCGCCACGGCGCACGACGTGTCGGTCGAGACGCACGTCCGCATGCAGGCCGCCTTTCAGCGCCACACCGACAACGGCGTGTCGAAGACGATCAACCTGCCCGGGGAGGCGACGACCGACGACGTCCGCAACGCCTACCTGCTGTCCTACGAGCTGGGCTGCAAGGGCATCACGGTGTACCGGGACGGCTCGAAGTCCCAGCAGGTGCTCAACATCTCTAATAGTCGGCCAAAAGGAAAGCGCCGCGAGCCGGAGGCCGCGCTCGGCCTCGATGCCGAGTACTACCAGATCCGCACCGGCTACGGGCCGCTGCACGTTCACATCAACTACGACGAGAAGGGGCCGTTCCAATTGTTCACCAACATCCCCCCGCTCGGCACCGAGATCGCGGGACTGACGTCCCTGGTCGGCATACTGATCTCGAAGTACCTGGGCGAGGGCGGAGATCCCCTGCGCCTGCTCAAGCACCTCAACTCGGTCAAGGGCGACCGCCCGATCGGCCTGGGCCCCAACCGCGTGGACTCCATACCCCACGCGCTCGCCATCGCCCTGCGCGCCCATCTCAAGAAGACGGGCTGGATCGACGAGAAGACGAAGCCGGAGCTGATCGGGCCGGCGGCCCCGGAGGCCGCGCCGGCCGAGCATTGCCCGAAGTGCTTCTCGCGCAACGTCTCGCACGAGTCGGGCTGCTCCGGCGTGACCTGCCACGACTGCGGCCACTCCGAGTGCTCCTAACAATAGGTTAACGAGCCCTTTGCTTCCACTTATAAGCGAGGGCTTGACGGAAACGATGGCTTAAATCGCTCGCCTGGGGATTGAAAGGTCGTCCAAAACCCCCTATACTGAACGCGGCGATGATCAAGAACTCCCGCGGCGTCACGATCACGGAACTCATGATCGCCACCGCCGTGCTGTCGATCGCGGTGCTGGGCCTGATGAGCTCCTTCGTCGGCATCCAGAAGGCGCTCCAGGGCTCCAAGTCCGTCACCTTGGCCGCCAACCTCGGCCAGGAGAAGATGCAGATTCTCAAGCAGAGGGTCTACTACCAGATCCTGATCACGACGAACCCCGCCTACGACCCGAACTTCACGCCCAACGTCGCGTATGACCCGGGCTACTTCCCCCCGGAAACGATGCTGGAAGGCGGCATCAACTACACGCGCTACACGATGGTCCAGGTCGCGCGCGAGGACTCGGGCGCGATCGTGATCCTCCCCCCGGGCACCCCCGACACCGGCATGAAGCTCGTGACGGTCAGCATCGTGTGGCGGGCCGCCAACGAGTGGAAGCTGCTCCAGCTGCGCACGATCGTCGCCAACCCCGACACGGTCACGGCGAACGCGATCTTCAACGGCACCGTCACGAACAGCGCGACGGCGGCGACGATCTCGGGCGCGGTCGTCAACGTGGCCGAAAACCTCGGCTGGCGCGACACCTCGAACGGCGTCGGCGTCTACACGATCAACCTTTCCCCCGGCAGCTTCACGCTCGGGGTCGTCGTCCCGGGCTACTTCCCGATGCACCGCGCGGTCTCGATCGCGGCCAACGCCACGCAGACCCAGAACTTCGCCCTGGTGCCGATGAGCTCCGGAAGCGCGACGGGCTTCCCGCTGTGGGTCAACCCCAACGCGGTGATCAGCCAGGTCGTCGTTTCGACGCCCCAGGTGAACCAGAACAACTTCGAGGCGCAGTTCGTCGAGCTTTACAATCCGACCGCCTCGCCGATCACCGTGGGCAGCGGCTCCGCCCCGAATCAAATCAAGCTCAAGATCAACAGCGGCTGCTCCGGCGCGAACTACGTCAACTGCGCGGGCACGACCTACGGAATCAAGCTCAATTACTTAAACACGACGATCCAGCCGTACAGCTACTACCTGATCGCGAACACGAACACCTTCACCCTCAACGGGATCGTCTCGACCGCCGACGCGGTGTACGCCGACGACGCCAACGGCTTCTGCACCGCCGCCCCGCTGGCCACCTATTGGAACACCGCGTCGGCGCCCCCGAGGAAGCTGATGGCCCCCACCGCCCACGGCTCGGATTTTTACATCACCGACTCCTCCGACACGGTCCTCGACTCGTTCGGCATCGACCACGCGGCCAACACCTCCAGCCTTTGCGAGACCGCCTGCATCGCCTCCGCCGCCGGCGCGGCGGCGGGCGAGCAGTACGTGCGCATCAACAGCACCTACACGACCAGCGCCAACCTCTCGACCTACGGACGCGCCTACGACTCCGGCGCCAACCGGGTGGACTTCACCACCTCCAGCGCCGTCGTCTATCCGGCGTACTCCACGGCCGACCCGGCGAAGACCCTCATCAGCGGCCGGCCGGCGATCAACGCGATCGTCTCGGCCAACGACGGGATCTCGCTCTCGACGCGGGCCTACGCGGTGGGCTCCCCGCCCTACGCGAAGTTCGCCTTGACGCAGGTCGCGACCGGCACCTGGACGATGCTGATCTCGAGCGGCTCCTGGACGCTCGAGCACGACACGGTGACGCTCGCCGCGACGGGCGACATCTTCACCTTGCCCTCGACGATGACCTTCCTGAACACCGCGAACAGCAGCGGCTTCATCGAGGGGGCCGTCACCAGCGCGCTCGGCGCCGCGATTTCCCCCCAGATTCCGCTGGATCCCGGCGGCGCCGGGCCGGTCGTCTACGCGAACACGACGAACGGGCGCTACATGCTGCGAGTGACCCCCGGGACCGTGGACATCGCCGCGAACTCGGGCTCGGGCTCCTCGGCCAACTACATCTCCATCTCCTCGCTCGGCGTGACGGTGGCTCTCGGCGAGATCCACTCGGGCGTGGACTTCAACCTGTCCCAGGGCGGCCGCATCTCCGGCTTCGTCACCCGCGACGGCACGAACCCCCTTCCCGGCATCGCCGTCGCCGTGACCGACATCAACGGCTACGCCCGCGACACCCAGGTCTCCGGCACCGACGGGCGCTTCACGACGATCAACATCTCGACCGGCTTCTATGTCGTCGAGCCCGCTCTCGACGAGATCGAGTCCGTCTCTCCGAGCTCGGCCGCCGTCACGGTGACGTCCGGCGGCAACATCTTCGCGAGCACCTTCACCGTTTCGGGCGCCCTCGGCGCGATCACCGGCAGCGTGACCCTCGCAGGCTCCCCGCTGCGCACGGGTGCCCTGATCGTCGTCACGACCGCGACGCTCGCCGGCTCCGTCCCGCCCGCGCTGAGCTCCGCGAGCCTGGTGGGCTCGCCGTACTACATCGCCTCGAGCCAGGAGGACGGGACCTACCGCGTCGAGGTGCGCCAGAGCACCACGACGACCTACCGCGTCTACGCCTACTACATCAGCAACGGCGGCACGATCAACGCGCTGAACACCGCCGGCGTCAGCGTCCTGGCCGGGCAGACGGTCTCGGGGACCAACTTCGCATGGTGAACCGAGCCCAGGGCCGCGCCGGTTATACCTTGACCGAGATGCTGATGGTCGTCGCGATCATCGGCATCCTCGCGACGGTCGGCAGCCGCGTGATGCTCCAGATCAACCGCTACTTCATCCTGACGAACACCCGCGCCGATCTCCAGCGCGAGGCGCGCGCGGCGATGTACGTGATCAACCGCAACCTGCGTCAGGGCTCGATCGGCTCGATCACGATCGACCGCGCCGCGAGCCAGCCCTATTACTCGCGCCTGACCTTCACGAAGATCACGGGCAGCAAGATGATCTTCTACCAGAGCGGCACGAGCCTCGTGCAGCTCGTCGGCACGAAGACGCGCACCTTGACCAGCAACGTCAAGTACCTGGCCTTCACCTTCCCGCGCTCCGACGACCTCAGCGTGATCTCGGTGTCCATCACGCTCGAGAAGGCGATCTATCAAGGGCGGGTCAAGGCCCTCCACATGGCCTCGGAGAAGGTACGGGTGATGAACGACTGACCATGGAGAAAATCATGAGCCGCCTCGCTCCGCCGTCCGGACGCCGCGGCCAGATCCTGGCCGGCGTCGTGATGATCGTCATGATCCTGCTGATCATCGTCCCCGCGATGGTCGCCTGGATCCAGCAGGACACCAAGCTCTCGGTCAAGGACCGCAAGACCACGATCGCCTTCAACCTCGCCGAAGCCGGGG
>JAQTNG010000030.1 GCA_028714015.1 Elusimicrobiota bacterium
GATGGACCAGACCATGATCGACGTGACCGGCGCGCCCCGCGCCCGCGTCGGGGACGACGCCGTGCTCATCGGCCGCCAGAACGGCGCGGCCGTGACCGCCGCGGAGCTGGCCCGACTGTGCGGCACCATTCCTTATGAAACCGTGACCGCGCTCTCGAGCCGCGTGCCGCGCGTGGCGGTGGGCGCTTGATCGATAGCGCGGTCGGCGGCTTCGGCAAGTACATCCTCGAAACCGCGGAGGAAACCGGCCAGTTCGCGTTCCTCGTGCGCTCGACCGTCGGCTGGATGACGAGCTACCGCATCGAGTGGCGCCAGACCCTCATCCAGATGGTCCGCGTCGGCGTCGAATCCCTGCCCGTCACCGCGATGACCGCCTTCTTCACCGGCATGGTGCTGGCGCTTCAGACCGGCGCGTCCTCGAAGCACTTCTTCAACGAGCCTCTCTTCGTCGGCACGGTCGTGTCCTTCGCCCTCGTCATGGAGCTCGCGCCCGTCATGACCGCGATCGTCGTCGCCGGCCGCGCGGGCGCTGCGATCGCCGCCGAGCTCGGCACCATGAAGGTCACCGAGCAGATCGACGCGCTCTACACCCTCGGCACGGATCCGATCCGCTACCTCGTGATCCCGCGCTTCATCGCCTTCATGGTCGTCTTGCCGCTGCTGACCGTCGCGTCCGACTTCACCGGCATCTGGGGGGGCTACCTCGTGGCCCACGCGAAATACCAGATTCCCGCGACCGTGTACTGGCACGACATCATCGACCAAATGGAGATCCGCCACTTCGTGCACGGCTTCCTTAAGACCTTCGTGTTCGCGGCGGTCGTCTCCCTCGTTTCCTGCTTCAAGGGCGTGACGACCCGCGGCGGCGCCGAGGGCGTCGGCAAGTCCACGACCGCCGCGGTGGTCATCAGCATGGTCCTCATACTCGTGCTCGATTATTTCGCGACCGCGGTCCTCAACGCCTTCGGGATCACCTGATGATCGACGCCGTGGGAGTCGTCAAGAGCTTCGGGCCTCGCACCATCCTGCGCGGCGTCGACCTGCGCGTGGAGACCGGCGAGACGCTCGTCATCATCGGCGGCTCCGGCTGCGGCAAGTCCACCTTCCTCAAGTGCGTGATCGGCCTCCCCCACCCGGACTCTGGAACGATCGTCGTCGACGGCATCGACGTCGCCAAGCTCAAGACCGAGGCCGAGATCGCCGACTACCGCCGCCGCTTCGGCTACCTTTTCCAGGAAGGCGCCCTGTTCGACTCGATGACCGTCTGGGAGAACATCACCTTCGGCCTGCGCTACCTGACCGACATCGAGCCGGGGAAGTACCGCAAGATCGCCTCGGACTGCCTCGCCCTCGTCGGCCTCAAGGACGTCGAGGACTTCAAGCCCGCGGAGCTCTCCGGCGGCATGAAAAAGCGCGTGGCCCTCGCCCGGGCCATCGCCGCCCAGCCTTCGTACATTTTGTATGATGAGCCCACGACGGGCCTGGATCCGATCATGACGGACGTCATCAGCGACCTGATCTTGGACCTCCAGAAGCAGTTGAAGGTGACGGCGATCGCGGTCACGCACGACATGAGGTCGGCGTACAAGGTCGCCAGCCGCATCGCGATGCTGCACGAGGGGAAGGTGCTTGAGGTCGCGCATCCGGACATCATCAAGATCAGCACGAATCCCTACGTGCGCCAGTTCGTCGACGGCAAGAGCGAAGGCCCGATCAAGATGAAGCTGAAGGATTTCGAAGCGGATGACGCATCCAATCACGTGGTCAAGAAAAGCTGATGACGCTTGAGACTAAAGTCGGCGCGTTCGTCCTCGGGGGCCTCACGCTCCTCGCCACCGCCATCTTCCTGCTCGGCGACGTCACCTTCGAGAAGCGCTACACCCTCTACGGCCAGTTCTCCGACGTCGCCAACCTCTCCAAGGACGCGCCCGTCAAGCTGTCCGGCGTCGAGGTCGGCCAGGTCCGCCAGATCGAGCTCGTGGAAGGCGGCGCGCGCGTGATCATGTCGATCCGCAAGGGCGTCGACATCTACAACGACGCCGTGTTCCAGATCGGCTCGACGGGCATCATCGGCTCCAAGTACCTGCAGGTGGACCAGGGCACGCGCGTCAAGGGCGTGATCCCGGCCAACTCGACCGTCCACGGCGAGGACCCGGTCTCCATCGAAAAGTCGCTGACCAAGGCGCGCGCGAAGGTCGAGAAGCTCCTCGACAGCATGACCAAGGAAGGCCCTCGCGGCACGCTCGCCGACAACCTGACCGAGACCGTGGCCAACGTCCGCGAGATGACGGCCAACCTCAACGACCTCATCGAGACGACGAAGCCCAAGCTCACGCGCGCGATGGACCGCACCGACGACATCACCGAGAAGCTCGACGCGCTGCTCGCCAAGTCGAACACGATGATGGCGAGCCTGAACACGAGCTCGGGCACCATCGGCGCGCTGCTCAACGACCAGAAGATCAAGGACGACGTGAGGGAGACGGTCGCCAGCGTGAAGGAAGCCGCCGGCACCGCGAAGGACGTGTTCGGCCGCATCACGCAGTTCCGGGTGTTCTGGAACTACGACTGGCGCTACGAGCACGCGGTTCGCACCTCGCGCGTGGACATCGGCCTCAAGATCTCGCCGCGCGACGGCCGCTACTACTACGTCGGCGGCTCGAACATCGCCAACCTCAACGACCAGCCGCGCGGCACGACGGTGGACTACGCCCAGCCCAACCGCATCGACGCCCTCCTCGGCTGGGAGAACAACTGGTGGGACGTCGGAATCGGCGTGATCCGCTCCGGCGGCGGCGGGCGCGTGACCTTGAAGCCTTTCCCCAAGGACCCGATCCTGGGCCGCGTCTCCGTCACGGGCCAGGTGCATGATTTCGGCCGCAACCGCACGATCGCGGGCCGCGTGTTCAACAAGCCCGCCTACGATGTCGGCGGGCAGGTTCGTGTCCAGAAGTACGTCAGCCTCGGCGGCCGCGTCGAGGACATCGCGGAAGTCCCGCGCTACCAGACCTGGATGAAGGTCATGTTCGAGGACACCGACATCGCCTACCTGTTCGGCATGGTCTCGTTCGGCGCGGCCGGAAGCAAAGGCCGGTCGAAGAAGTAGCCGGGCTGAGTTCCTGCGCTCGCACCGGTGCGGGTTCCCCGGCGACTGTTTCCGGAAACAGCTGCGGGCGACTAGTTGCTATGAGGCTTTTATGAAACTCACGATCGCCGTCCTCGCCGCGGTTTTTCTGATCGCGCCCGCGCCCTCGCGCGCGTGGGAGGCGAAGGCGAGCAAGGTCGCGGAGCGCCTGCGAAGCCCCCGGACGCCCGCGGACGCGCGTCAGAGAAGAAAGCCCGGCTGGGCGAAAAAAATACGCTCTCCGGAGGATAAGGTCCGCTGGTCGGTCGGCCACGGCGGGAAAACTTACCTGTTCGGCGTGGGGTTGGTCCGCGGCGTCGACAATCCCGGCCTGCGCGTCACCGCGGCCGAGGACCGCGCGCGGGCGTGCCTGCTCGAGACGAAGTCGAGCGGGACCCTCGAGGGCTCCCAGATCCTCGATTGGTATCTCAATCGCCGCGGCGACATGTACGCGCTCGCTGTTCTGATTCGGTAAACGCTTCCAGCGCTTCGGCGCTCGCTCTTCATGCGATCGCCCCCCCGAAAAAGTCGCATGGCATGGAACTTTTTGGGCCCCTCGATCGTAAGATGAGATGAGCCCGAAAGCGCGAGTCGAACGCTTGTTCGAAAACGAAAAATCAGCTATACTCCGGCCATGGCCCGACTGAAGACGGTCTACCGCTGCCAAGCCTGCGGCCACTCGGCCAGCAAGCCGATGGGGCAGTGCCCCGGCTGCGCCGAATGGAACACGATGGCCGAAGAGGTCGTCGAGGCAAGGCCTATCGGCCTTGGTAATACCGGCAGCCTCGCCGAGTCGGTCGCCGAGGGCCGCGGCCAGCTCACCTCCTTCTCTTCGGCGGTCACCGCGCTTCGGGACGCCGCCGAGACGCCCGAAAAGCGCACGCCCGTCGGCATCTCCGAGCTCGACCGTCTGTTCGGCGGCGGCATCGTCCCCGGCCAGGTCATCCTTTTGGCGGGTCCTCCCGGGATCGGCAAGTCCACGCTCATGCTCCAGGCCGCGGCGAAGCTCGCCGAGAAGGGGCCTTTCCTATACGCCTCCGGCGAGGAGTCCCTGCGCCAGGTCTCGAGCCGCGCCAAGCGTCTCGGCCTTTCCTCCGAGCAGCTCTATCTCGTCTCCGAGTCCTCTCTGTCCAAGATCCTCGCCGCCATGGAGCAGGTCAAGCCGTGGGCGATGGTCCTCGACTCGATCCAGACCGTGACGCATCCGCAGCTCGCCTCGAGCCCGGGCTCCGTCGGCCAGGTGCGCGAGTGCGCCGCCGAGCTCGTGCGCGCGGCCAAGGCCAAGGACACCATCGTCTTCCTGCTCGGCCACGTGACCAAGGACGGCTCGCTCGCCGGTCCCAAGGTGCTCGAGCACATCGTCGACACCGTTTTGTACTTCGATACGGAAAACCACGATTTGCTGAGGGTTCTCCGCGCCCAGAAGAACCGCTTCGGTCCGACGGACGAATTAGGACTTTTCGAGATGGGCGAGACGGGGCTTAAGGAAGTCAAAGACGCCACCGCCTTTTTCGCGGCCGAGCTCGGCCGCACCGCCGCGCCCGGACGGGCGGTCTCCGTGGCGCTCGAGGGGTCGCGCCCCGTCCTCGTCGAAGTCCAGGCTTTGGTCGTTCCGACGCGCTACCCGCTTCCCCGCCGCATGGCCACCGGGCTCGACCTGAACCGCGTCCTCGTCCTGCTCGCCGCGATGGAGCGCCACATCGGCCTGCGTCTCGAGGATCGCGACTGCTTCGTCAGCCTCGCCGGCGGCCTGCGCCTGAAAGATCCGGCGCTCGATCTCGCGGCGTGCCTGGCGGTCGCCGGGTCGTGGCGCGACAAGTCGGTTCCGTCCGATCTGGTCCTTCTCGGCGAGGTCAGCCTCCTCGGCGAGGTCGCGCGCGTGCCCCAGCTCGAGCTGCGCCTGCGGGAGGCGGCCAAGGCGGGATTCAAGCGCGCGCTCGTGCCGGCGCGTGCCGCCAAGGATTTGCCCAAGACCCTCGGCCTGGCGATCACCGGCGTGGCCGACCTCCGCGAGGCGGCGGAAGCCGCTTTCGGGGTCGAGTAGCCGCTCCTGATTTCGTAGAATACCTCCATTCCTTCCGTTATATCCTCCGTCGGGGGCATTCCATGTATACCGTGATATTCCGTCTCGCCGTCGTCCTCATCTGTCCCGCCATCGTCTACTTCGGGAAAATCGCGCAGACTCCCGCCGGCCTCGGCATCGGCCTCGGAGTCGGCGTGTTCATCGTCGGGGTCGAGTACCTGGTCGCCGAGCTGAACCTCCTGACCTTGATCACCGGCGTGCTCGGCGTCGCGGTCGGCATCATCGTCTCGCGCCTCGTCGACTACTCCGTCTTCCAGATGGGCAACGAGGAGATCTACAAGGTCTGGGACAAGTACTCGCTGCTCCGCTTCTTCGCGTTCGGCGTGCTCGGCCTCGTCATCGCGCTGCGCAAGGCGCCCGAGCTCGACGACCTGGACAAGGACCTTCTCAAGATGGGCAAGAAGCGCGGCTCCGACCTGAAGATCCTCGACTGCAACGCCATCATCGACGGCCGCGTCGCCGAGGTCGTGGAGACCCATTTCCTGTCGGGGACCTTGGTGATTCCCCGCTTCGTGCTCACCGAGCTGCACCGCCTCGCCGACGCCGAGGATCCGATGAAGCGCGCCCGCGGCCGCCGCGGCCTCGACATTCTCGCTCGGCTGCAGGAAGGGCACGTCGTGCCCGTGCGCATCCTCGACAAGGACATCCCCGAAATCGCGGAGATCGAGGGGAAGGTGGTCAAGCTCGCCCGCGAGATGGGCGCCAAGATCGTCACCACCGACTTCAACGTCAACAAGGTCGCCACGCTCGAGGGCGTGACCGTCCTCAACGTCAACGACCTGTCCTCCGCGCTCAAGACCGTCGTGCTGCCCGGCGAGACGATGAGCGTGTTCGTCATGAAGGACGGCAAGGAGCGCGAGCAGGGCGTCGGCTTCCTGGACGACGGCACGATGGTGGTCGTCGAGGACGGCCGCCGCTCGGTCGGCAAGCGCCTCGAGGCGACGGTGACCTCGATCCACCAGACCTCCAACGGCCGCATGATCTTCGCGAAGGCCCGCCCGGAAGCCCGCCCGGAGCGCCAGCCCGCGTAATGCGCGCCGCGGCGATCATCGTCTCGGGCGGCTCGGGCTCCCGTATGGGCCGCCCGAAGCAGTTCCTGCCGCTCGCCGGACTGACGGTGGCGGAGTGGTCGCTGCGCTGCTTCGTCGACATGGCCGAGGTCGAGAGCGTCGTCCTCGTCCTGGGCGAAGACGCGCTCCGTGAACACGGAGCGCGCCTTAACGGCGGCAAGGTCACGGTCGTCGCGGCGGGCCCGACGCGCATGGGCTCGGTGCGCAACGGCTTCGCGGCGCTTCCCCAAGGCGTCGAGGTCGTGGCCGTGCACGACGGAGCGCGGCCCATGATCACGCCCGAGATCGTGCGGGCGACCTTCGCCGAGGCCGCCAAGTCGGGCGCGGCGGTCGCGGCGGTTCCGGTCAAGGACACGCTAAAAGTCGTCGAGAAGGGAAGGGGAATCGTTTCCGAGACCCCCGACCGGGCGCGTTTCTGGGCCGCGCAGACGCCGCAGACCTATCGGTATTCCGTTTTGAAAGAAGCCCTCGAGAAGTTCGCGGGCGACGCCGACGCCACCGACGAGTCCCAGCTCGTCGAGCGCTGCGGACAGGCGGTCTCGGTCGTCGAGTCGAGCTACGAGAACTTCAAGATCACCACTCCGGAGGACATCACGATGGCGTCCGCGATCATCGAGGCGCGCGAAGGCGGCCGCCGGGAGAGCCGGACCGGCTTCGGCTACGACATTCATAAACTCGTCGAAGGGCGGGAATTGTGGCTTGCCGGCGTGAAGCTGCCGCATAACAAAGGTTTGCTGGGCCATTCCGACGGGGACGCCGTCCTGCACGCCTGCTGCGACGCGGTGCTGGGAGCCCTCGGTTTGGGGGAGATCGGGATCGCGTTCCCGCCCACCGATCCCAAATTCAAAGGCCTCGCGTCCAAGGAAATCGTGGCCAATACGCTGGGTAAGCTCGCCGCCTGCGGCGGCGAGCTGGTTCACCTCGACGCGACCCTCATCGCCGAGGAGCCCAAGCTCAAGCCGCACTACGAGAAGCTCAAGGCCTCGCTCGCCGCGCTGTTCAAGCTGCCCGAATCGCGCGTGAGCCTCAAGGCCAAGAGCAACGAAGGGCTCGACGCGATCGGCCGCGGCGAGGCCATCGCCTGCCACGCCGTCGCCACCGTCCTCGCCCCTTAGATGGGGTCAGACCTCCCGTTGTTGCATAACGATGGGGGATCTCTGCATCGAGTAATGCAACAACGGGAGGTCTGACCCCGTAATGCCTTATTTGCTGATCGCTGTCTCCAACATCCTCGGCGGCTCGACCTACGCGGTTGCGGCCGCGGCGCTGAAAAGTTTTCCCGAGAAGGACCTGATCCTCCTGCGCATGGCCCTGTGCGCGGCGTTGTTCGTGCCGCTGGCGTGGCGGGGGCGGGGGCGCCTGGCCCGGGCGACCCGCGGCGACTGGGCGCGCATGCTCGCGGTGGGCCTGTTCGGCTACGCCCTGCCCCTGTCGCTCGGCACCTACGGCGTGAAGATGTCGTCGGCCACCAGCGCGTCTCTTCTCATCGGCATGGAGCCCGTCATGATCGTCCTGCTCTCCGCCGTCTTCCTCGGCGAGGCGCTGACGGGGCTCAAGATCCTGTCCCTCGTCCTGGGCCTGAGCGGTGCGATGCTCATCGCCTTCCAGGGTTTGCCGACGTTGTCGGGAGCTTTTTCCGACCGCCTCAAGGGCGACCTGATACTGGCGGCGCACGGCTGCTGCTGGGCGCTGTACAGCGTGCTCGGAAAATCGGCGCTCAAGCGCGTGGCCCCGCTCGATTTCACGGCGGTCACCTCGATCATCGGATTCCTCGGCGTGGCGGCATGGGCCCTGCCGGGGGCGAGCCCTTCCTCCTGGGGCGCGGTCCCGCTTCCCGCCTGGCTCGCGACGGCCTATCTCGCCGTGGCCGGAGGCTTCCTCGCGGTCATACTCTGGAACGTCGCCCTCAAGAAGGTGGAGGCCTCGAAGGTGGCCAACTTCATCTTCCTTCAGCCCGTCGTGGGCGTCTTGCTCGGCGTCGGCCTCCAGGGAGATCCGCTCACGCGCTGGAGCATGGCCGGCGGCGCGCTCGTCCTCGGCGGCATGTACGCCGCCTCGCGCTCCTAAGGAGAGGCCGCTGGCGGTCCGTTCGTTGCCGGGGTATACTGCCCATCATGAAGACGCCGCCCGTGGATTGGTACAAGGACGCGGTCATCTACGAGCTGCGCGTGCGCTCGTTCTGCGACTCCAACGGCGACGGCGTGGGCGACCTGCCCGGCCTGACGGGCAAGCTCGACTACCTGAAGGACCTCGGCGTGACGGCGCTGTGGCTGCTGCCGCTGTGCCCGTCGCCGATGCGCGACGACGGCTACGACATCGAGGACTACGAGAGCATCAACCCCCAGGTGGGCACGCTCGACGATTTCAAGGCGTTCGTCGCGGCCGCGCACGAGCGCGGCCTGCGCGTGATCACCGAGCTCGTGCTCAACCATACCTCGGAGCGCCACCCCTGGTTCCAGCGCGCGCGCCGCGCCCCGGCCGGGCACCCCGACCGCGACTGGTACGTCTGGAGCGACGATCCCAAGCGCTACGGCGGCGCGCGCGTCATCTTCAAGGACTTCGAGGAGTCGAACTGGGCCTGGGACGAGGAGGCCAAGGCCTGGTACTGGCACCGCTTCTACTCCCACCAGCCCGACCTGAACTTCGAGCATCCCCCGGTTCGGGAGGCGATGAAGGCCGTCCTGGACCATTGGTTCGCCCTGGGAGTGGACGGGCTGCGCCTCGACGCCGTTCCGTATCTCTTCGAGCGGGAAGGAACCTCGTGCGAGAACCTGCCCGAGACCCATGCCTATCTGAAAGAAATCCGCGCCCACGTGGACGCCCGTTGGCCGGGCCGGATGCTGCTGGCCGAGGCGAACCAATGGCCCGAGGACGCCGTGCGCTACTTCGGCGCGGGCGACGAGTGCCACATGGCGTTTCACTTCCCGCTGATGCCGCGCCTGTTCATGGCGATGCGCCGCGAGGAGAGGCGTCCGATCACCGAGATTCTGGCGCGCACTCCCGACATCCCGGCGTCCTGCCAGTGGGCCCTGTTCCTGCGCAATCACGACGAGCTGACGCTGGAGATGGTGACCGACGAGGACCGCGACTACCTGTGGCGCGAGTACGCCAAGGATCCGCAGGCGCGGCTCAACCTCGGCATACGGCGGCGCCTGGCGCCTCTTCTCAACAACGACCGGCGCCGCATGGAGCTCATGAACGCGCTCCTGTTCTCCCTGCCCGGCACGCCGGTTCTGTATTACGGCGACGAGATCGGCATGGGCGACGATCTCCGCCTCGGCGACCGCAGCGGCGTGCGCACGCCGATGCAGTGGAGCCCGGCGCCCAACGCGGGATTCTCGAGCGCGGACCCGGGCCGGCTCGTCGTTCCTCTCGTCGAGGACCCGGAGTATCATTGGCGGACCGTGAACGTCGAAACCCAGGCGCGAAACGAAAGCTCGCTTCTCAACTGGACCAAGCGCATGATCGCGCTGCGCTCCCGCCATCGCTGCTTCGGCCGGGGGAACACCGTGTTCGTGGACGCGGGAACCGATCACGCCCTGGCCTTCGTGCGCGAGTGCCCCGATGACCGGGTGCTGTGCGTCTTCAATTTGTCGCGCTACACGCGGCCGTTGTCCCTGAATCTGTCCCGCTGGAGCGGCCTCGTTCCGGTGGAGCTGTTCGGCGGCGTCCGTTTTCCCGTCGTCGACGATGGGCGCTGGCCCATGACGTTGGGCCCGCGCGGCTTCTGCTGGTTCGGGCTCGAGGCGCCGCGATGAGCCTGCCCTCCGGCCTGCGCCGGGCGGTTACGGCGTCCGCGGCCCGCGGCGAGAAGTGGCTCATCGCGCTCGACTTCGACGGCACCTTGGCGCGGCTGCGCCGCGCCCGGTCGGCCGCGCGCCTGCCGCACGGACGCCGCCTGATGCTTCAACGGCTCGGCCGCCTGCCGGGCGTGCGGGTCGTCATCGTCAGCGGGAGGGAGCTCGCCGACCTGCGCCGCCGCTGCCGGATTCGCGGCGCCGCCCTCTCCGGCGAGCACGGGATGAGCCTGACGGGCTTCGGGCGCGCCTGGTCCCATCCCGCGACCGCCCGGCTGCATCGCGAGAGCGCGGCGCTGGCCGCCGCCGCCTCGCGCCTGACGCTCGGCATGCCCGGCGTCGAGATCGAGAGGAAGAGGACTTCGGTGTCCGTTCATTGGCGGAAAGCGCCGGCGGTGCGCCGGGATCCCGAAGGGCTGGGCCGCGCGCTCTCGGGGCTGCTGCGCAGCGGCTGGCGCTTGGCCGGGGGAAAGTGCGTTTGGGAGCTGCGTCCCGGTCTCGCGCGCGGCAAGGGCGACGCGATCCTCCTCGCCCAGAGGCGGCTGGGTCCCGGCGCGAGGGTGCTGTTCATCGGCGACGACGCGACCGATGAGGAAGGCTTCAGGAAGCTCGGGCGCGCGGCGTGGACGGTTCGCGTCGGCCCGGGCGAAACGGCCGCGCGCTGGCGCGTCGCCGGGCCCGTGGACGTCGACGCCCTGCTCGTCGAGCTCTCGACGGCCCGCCGTCAGGCGGGCTTGTCGTCGTCGACGAGCCGCACGCGGCCGAGATCGTCGACGAGGCGCGCTCCCCAGCGATAGATGTTTCTTTCGCGCACGGTCTCGCGCATGGATTCCCAGCGGCGCCGGCGTTCCTCGGGCTCCATCTCGACGGCCTCGCGAATGGCGTCGGCCACGCGTTCGATGTCGTAGGGATTGACGATCAGCGCGTCGCGCAGCTCGCGCGAGGCGCCCGTGAAGCGGCTCAGGATCAGCGCGCCCGGCTCCTCCCGGTCGGCGGCGACGTACTCCTTGGCGACGAGGTTCATGCCGTCATGCAGCGAGGTCACGGCGCATAGGTCGGCGACGCGATACCAGCGCGCGACCTCGGTCCGTTCGTGGTGGCCGACCGCGAGCACGATCGGCTTCCAGCCCTTGTTCTCCTTCGTCTCGAAGCGCGCGTTGATCCGCCCCGCCTCATTTTTGACCTCCTCGACCAGGTCGCGATACCGGGGGATGCTCGTGCGGCTGGGGGCGCCGAGCTCGACGAAGACGAAGCGGCCGATGTACGACGGATTCTTATCCAGGAAGCGCTCGACGGCCAGAAACCGCTCGACGATGCCCTTGGTGTAGTCGAGGCGGTCCACTCCGAGCGCCAAAATGGCGCCCTTCGCGCCGACGGAGCGCATGAGCTCGTCCTTCGCGGGGAGCGGGCCCGCGGCCTCCTCCATGGCTACGCTGATGGGATAGGACTTGATGAGGGTCGAGTGCTCTCCCCGGCGGATCGAGAGGTGCTCCCAGTCGATGCGGCACTCGAGCGCGTGGTCGACGGTCTCCAGGAAGTTGTTGCAGTGGGCCTGGATGTGGAACCCCAGCACGTCGGCGCCGAGCATGCCGTCGAGAATCTCCCGCTGCCAGGGGCATATGCCGAAGGCCTCGGGATTGGGCCAGGGGATGTGCCAAAACAGCGACACCCGCGCGTCGGGGCGCGCCTCCTTTAGCATGCGGGGCAGCAGGGCGAAGTGATAGTCCTGGATCATCACGCAGGGCTCGTCGACGCCCTCGATCTCGGCGAGGACAGCGTCGGCGAAGAGGCGGTTGACGGCGTGGTAGTGCTTCCAGTCCTCGGCCCGGAACTGCGGGCGGGCGTGCGCGATGTGGCACAGCGGCCACAGGCCCTCGTTGGCGAACCCGTAGTAGTAGCCTTCCTCCTGCTCCTTCGTGATCCACACGCGGCGCAGGGAGTAGCGCGGCTCCTCGGGCGGCACGCGCACCCGGTCGAAGGCGTCCACCGTCTCGCGGTCGGCGTCGCCCGCGCCGTGCCCGATCCAGGTGCCGCCGCAGGCCTTCAGGATCGGCTCGACGCCGGAGACGAGGCCGCTCGCGGGCCGCACGACCTGGATCTTCCCGTCGCGGCGGACGTGCATGTACGGCTCGCGGTTGGCGACGACGACCATCGGCCGCCCGCGCAGGCGCTCCTTCGCGTGCTCCTTGAGCCGCTCGGCCGTCCACACCGACTGGCCGCTGTGGCGCAGCCGCGCTTCCTCTTCAGCCGCGGCGCGGGCGGTCTCGAGGCTTTTCGCGAGCCCTTGGGCCTCGGAGGTCAGCGAGCCGAGAAGACCGCCCGGCGGAGGCGCCGCGCCGCGGCCCTCGCCCGCGCGCTGCAGGCGCATCCACTCCGCGGTGCGCTCGATCGGCGCGAGGATGTCGAAGCGCACGATCCAGAGGGTGATCGCGGTGATGAGCAGGACCTGGGTGAGCAGGCGAAAGAAGCCGCGCCGCCAGACCTCGCGCACGCCCGCGTCGACGTAAGTGGCGTCCTGGAACACCGCGAGAAAACCGGGGGAATTCTCGAAAGCCGCCGCGCAGCGGTGGAGCGCGCCTCCCGGGATCAGACCGCAGTCGATCGCCTCTCCGGGACGCGGGGGCGGGGAAAAATCGGGAAGCCCGGCGGTCGAGACGGAGGTCTTTCCGTCCGGGGCGTGCAGCGATATCCCGCGCAGGCGCCGGCGGCCTCCGAACTTGTCGGCGATGCGCGCGAGGGCTTTCGCGTCGGCGCGCTTGGCGAGAGGTTCGGCCGCCTCGCGCAGGCTCTCGGCGAGCAGGGCGCCGCGGTGGTTCAGCTCCTCGAGGAGGCGGGCGCGCTCGCCTCGGGCCTGGAACCAGGTCCAGCCGGCCGAGACGAGCGCGGCGGCGAGCACAATGGAAACGATGAGCCTGGTGGTGACGCGCATATTCTAGGGGATGGCGGCCCGACCATCCCTATCCTTCGGAAAGAGAACCTTCCCGAACCCTTTATCTGATTCTACGACAATACGCGGCCGCGCGGGCGGTCAGCGCGATCGGGAGGCGACCGCGTTGCCCCGGCGGACGAAGGAGTCGGCGCGCCGGTTGAGCCCCCTGCAGTCTTCGGTGGTCTCCGGGCAGGCGGGCGACTCCTTGCCGTAGCTGATCGTGGCCATGCGGCCGTTGGGCACGCCCAGCATACGGTAGAAGTCGCGGACGGCGTTCGCGCGCTTCTGCCCGAGGGCCAGGTTGTAGGGAACCGTCCCGCGGTCGTCGCAATGGCCCGCGACGCGGATCTCGACCAGGGGGTTGGCCGTCAGCCACTCGGCGTTGCGTTTGAGCGCGGCGCGGGCTTCCTCGGAGAGCGCGGCCTGGTCGTAATCGAAGCGAATGGCGGCCAGATCGCGAGAGGGAATGTAGTCCTTGTACCTGAGGGAGGCTTCCTCGACGTCGGCGCCGGGAGGAAGAACGGGAGTTCCGGCGCTTCCCGGGGTTTTTGCGGCTCCGTTCCCGGGAACGCTCGCGGCGTCGCGCTTGGCCCTGGCGGATGAGCAGCCGGCGGCGGCCAGGCCGCCCGCCAGCAGCAAAAGACCGAATCGTGAGGAAATATCCATGTGCACTCCTTGCGGATAGGGGCGCGGATCGAATGCGCCATCATGAGTCAGGATACAGCGGCTGGACGAAGTTGTAAAGCGCATATACTGCTGGTATAATATTTATTAAATAGATATGCCTCTCGAGCTCAACTACCATCATCTCTTCTACTTCTGGACCTGCGCGAAAGCGGGCCGGATCACCTCCGCGGCGAAGGAGCTGCACCTGTCGCAGTCGGCGCTCAGCCTCCAGATCAAAGGCCTTGAACGCGACCTCGGGCGGGTCCTGTTCAACCGCACGCGCGCCGGTCTGGAGCTGACGGCGAGCGGCCGGACCGTCTTCGAGCATTGCGAGAAAATATTCGCCCACGGAGCGGCGTTGTCGGCCGCGCTTCGCGGCGGCCCCGGCGCGAGCCCGACCATGATCCGGCTCGGCGTCTCCTCGGCGCTGGGCCGCGAAGCGGCGATGACCTTCATGGAGCGTTTGGGCGGGATCGAGCATTCCCTGGTGACGGTCTACGTCGGACCGCGGGAGGACATCCGCGAACGCCTCGCGCGCCGCCGGCTGGACATCGGCGTCACGGGGGTGGACCTGTCCGCCCAGCTCGGCGCGGGCTTCCGGGGGCGCCGTATCGGGACGCTGCCGATCAATTTCCTGGCCGCTCCGGCCCTCGCCCGCTCGCTCGCCGGGTTTCCCCGGAAGGGCCAGGAAGTGCCGATGCTTTTCCGCACGCCGGACTATTCGCCCCGGCAGGAGGTCGAGAGATTCCTGCGCGAGAGGGGCGTGATCCCGTTGACCGTCGCCGAGAGCGAGGACTCGGACATCCTGCAGACGCTCGCCCGTCAGGGCCGCGGCGTGGTGGCGCTCCACCGGACGGCGGCGCAGAGCGATCTGGACTCGGGCGCGCTCGTGAGGATCGGTCCGGCCAAGACCGGCCTCCAGCACGAGATCTGGGTGGTCGCGCTCGCGCAGGAGTCGGTCGACCCGGTCGTGCGCAAAGCCATCATCCTGGCGAACCAGCCGTCAGGTCCTCGAGATGATCGGCCGCTTCACGGATAGACGGGCACGGGCGTGACCTTGATCGTCTCCTCGAGGCTGCTGGTGCTGGTCGGAAGGAAGAACCGGAACCAGAGGGTGGCGCTCCCGCCGGGCGCCAGCTGGAATCCGTTCTGGGACGCGCTGGCGTAGTTGCCCGAAGCTTGGGAAATCACCGGCGTCGTCGTCAGATAAGTCGTGAAGGCCTCGGGCGGCGGCCCCGCGGCCGGCGGGCCGAGGGCGCCCGTGTACCAGACTCCCAGCAGCGCGGCGACGTCGACGCCGGAGGAGGTGGACAGCGCCCAGGGGCTCGACGGAAGCGTCGCCGTCGAGGCCGCGAGCACGATCGTCACCGGCCAGTTTCCGGCGTTCGTGACGACCATCGAGCTCGTCGAAACGGTCGACATCACGATGACCGAGTTCACCAGGCCCATCTGGCCCAGGTGGAGGGCGGTCGTCGACTGCTGGATCTGGAAGTTGAGACGGGGCAAATTCGAATAGTTGACGCGCCCCGTCTGGCTGATGCTGCCGACGCGGAAGTAATAGGTGTTCGAAAGGTCGAGGTCGACGCCGTCGACGCCGACGCTTAAAGTGCTGTTGAGGACGTTGAACGTCACTGAAGAGAACACGGGCGCTCCGGCCGGAGCGAGCGCGCCGAAGTTGTTCGACGACGCCTCCAGGATGTAGCCCTGGCTCGTCATCGACGACGCGCCGGGCGGCGACGCCGTGAAGGCCGCCCAGGCCACGGTGACCGAGGTGCGCTGAATCGACAGGAACTCAAGCGCGCCCTGAACGGGCGGCAGCGCGGAGGTCGAGGTCGAGCCGAGGACGGTATAAGAGCTGAGCGCGCCGGCCCAGTTGAGCGCGGCGGAACGCAGGAAGTAGGTGGTATTGGGCAGCAAGCCGGCGACGGTGAGCGTCGATGCGGCGATGTCGGCGCCGGCCGAGAAGCTCAGGGTCCCGGTAAAATCCGCGGCGGTGGACGCCTCCAGCCGATAGCCCTCGGCGCTGGCGGCCTGGGGGGAGGCGGGGAAAGCCGCCCAGGCGGCGGAGATGCTCCCGGCCCCGGCGTCCGTGAAGGCCTCGGGCAAGGCCGTCGGCGGCGAGGTCAAAGTCGCGAGCGCGGCGACGGCGGAATCGGCGCCCGAATTGCAGCCGCTGACGCGCACGTAGCGAGTATAAGTGGTATTGGCCAGCAGGTTCTCTTCCAGATATTGAACGGCGCTCGCCCCCATGACGGGGGAGACGGCCCCTCCGGTCGAGGCCATGACCTGGTAGTTCTTGCCGTTGGCCGACGGGTTCCAGGTCCAGGTCAAAGTCGTGGAGGTGGGCGATACGCCCCCGAAGGAGGCCGGCGCCTGGAATGCGGAGGTGGAACTGAAAGTGCCGCCGCCGCCGGAGCCGGAGGTCCCGCCGCCCGAGGCCCCGCCGGTGAGCGTGACGGTCAGGTCGCAGACTGAACCGCTGACCGCCGCGGAGACGGACGCGCGCCCGCCGCCGCCGCCGCCGCCGGGGTCGTCGCCGTTGTCGGTGTCGGTGCCGCCGCCGCCGCCGAGGACCGTGATCGTGCCGGTGCCGACGACATAATCGGCGGAGAGGTTGACGGCGCCGCCCGAGCCGCCGCCGCCGGCGCCGCTGGTCGCCGAGCCGCCGGTGCCCGCCGCGCCCGCGGCGCCGTCGGCCGCGATGAGGCCGTCGAACTGGAGGGTTCCGGCTCTGACGATCACGACGCCTCCGCCTTTGCCTCCGGCGCCGCTCGTGTCGCCGCCGCCGCCGCCGGAGCCGGCCAGCGCGGGGGACAGGAGGGAGTCGTATGTCACGCCGACCGCGTTGGGCCCGGCGGCGCCGCCCGACCCGCCGTGGCCCGCGCCCGAGCCGCCGGAGCTGGAGGCGGCGCTCCCGTTTCCGCCGCCGCCGCCGATGATGACGCCGATGCCGCCGTTGGCCGCGCCGCCGTTGAAGCCGAGGCCGCTCACCGCCGCGGTGGCGCCCGCCTGCAAAGAGAAGGTTCCGGCGACCTGAAAATTGAGCGCCGAGGTCTGGGGGCTCGTCGTGTTGGCGGAATGATTGAGCAGGGAGCCTTGCAGGAAAGAGACGTCGCCGGTGAAGGTGAGCGTGCTGACCACGCCCGAGGTGAAGGTCGCGTTCTTGTACACGGTCATGTCGCGGGACGCGGCGATGGCCGTGGACAAAAGCAGGACCGGCGCGAAAGTCCCGGCGGGGTCGCCGAGCGTCAGCGTGAAGAAGCGGATGGCGGTGACGCTGGCGGTGACGGTCGCATTGGCGTCGATGATGACGCGGCTGCCGGCGGAGGGAATGCCGTTGGGGCTCCAGTTCGTGGCCGTGTTCCAGAGGCCGCTGCCGGCGATCCAGCTGAAGTCGCTGACCAAGGTGACCGTGGAGCCGGCCGCGGCGTAGCTGGGCTCATCGGACCAGTTGAGCGCGCCGACCCGCAAAGTATAGGTGGCGCCGGCGTCGAGACCGGTGATGGTCAAGGTCGCGGGCTGGACGCCGTAGGAGATCGATGAGAAGATGACGCCGGTGAAATCGGAGGGCGCCAGGATCGAGGCGGCGGTGGAGGCTTCGACGATGTAGCCTTCCACGGTGGCAGCCTGGGGCGAGGCCGGGCGGGGGAGCCAGTTGACGGTGACCGAGGTGGCGTAAGCCTGGTAGACCATGGCGCCGCTCACGGCCTGGGCCAGGGTCGAATGCGAACTGGGCTCCACGAGCGTGGGATGGCCGCTCCAGTTGTAGGCGGTCAGGCGCAGGTAGTAGGTCGTGTTGAGGGAGAGACCCTCGGCCGGCAGAGAGGAGTTCGAGCCGCCCGTCACCGACGAGAAGGCCACGGCGCCGCCGGGAAGGAACGCGCCGAAGTTCGTGGAGGAGGCCCGCAGTTCATAGCTCGCCGCGGCGACCGGGGTCCAGGAGACGGTCAGGCTCGAGAAGAAGACCCCCGCGACCGCGGCGACCGGCGTGCCGGCATGCGTCGTCGTCGAGCCCAGCGGAACATAGGAGGTGACGCGGCTCTGGTGGTCTTGGGCGCGCACCCGGAAGAAGTAAGTCGTGTTGCCGTTGAGGCTTGAGAAGGTCGCCGAAGGCGTCGCGGGAGCCGTGTCGAAGGCGACGCTGTCGAAGGTCCCCGCGTCGAAGGTGGGGGAGGTGGAGGCCTCGACGGTATAGGTCGTGACCGCCAGGGGGTTTCCGTCCGCCTTCCATATCGCCGAGAAGCCGAAGTCGGAGACCGCGGTGAAGGTGGATACGGCGCTCAGGGGCAAGGCCGCCGGGGTCAGGACCGCGCCCGCCTCCAGGGCCCGGGACAGCGCGCCGGCCGAGTTCCAGGCGGTCACGAAGACATAGTAGGTGGTGTTGGGCGTGACGCCCAGAGTCGCCGTCGGCAAAGCCCCGGCCGGGGTCGTGGTGAGGGAGACGTTGGCCGCGTCCGCATTGGGATAGACCGACTCGGTCGAGGCGATCGCCGTGTAGACCGTGGAGTCCTGGGGGTTGCCTCCCGGAAGCCAGGAGACCGTCAGTTGATGCGGCGTCACGCCCGTGAAGGAGGTCCCGGCGGCGGCGGGGGTGAAGGCGTGGGTCACCGTCGAGCCGAACAGGGCGAAGGGGCTGACGCTTAAGACCGAGGAAGCCTGAACGCGGAAATAGTAGGCCGTGTTCGCGGCCAAGGTGCTCGTGGCCTCGAAGAGCGCGAAGGTTCCGCTCGACGAGAAGGAGGAGAAGCCCGGGTCCAGGGAGACGTCCAGGCGATAACGGGTGGAGTCCGGGTTGCCGCTGAGCAGCCAGTGGGTCACGATGGAGCCGCTCGAGATGTCGGTGAAGAGCGGGTCGTCGGCCAGCGGCGTCTGCATCTCGAGCGGCGTCAGAGTCGAGCCCAATTGCGTGTAGTTGGCGACCCCGTTCCAGTTTACCGCGCCCACGCGGAAGTAATAGAGCCGGTTGGTGATCAAGGCCGGATCGAAGACCGTCAAGGTCGACACCGCGACATCCGTCGTCGCCGAGGAGGAGATCACTCCTCCCGGCGCCAGGACGCCGAAGTTGGTCGAGGAGGCCTCCACGACGTAGCCTTCCGCCGTCCGGCTTCGAGGGAGAGCCGCCAGCGCCGCCCACTGGACCGTGACGGAAGCGGCGTAGACCTTCAAGAAGTCCTCGGCCAGCCGGGTCGGGGCGAGGGACAAAGTCGAGGTCGAACCCAGGGCGGTGTAGGAGCTGAGCTCACCCCCCCAGTTCAGCGCGGCGACGCGGAAGTAGTAGGTCGTGTTGGTATCCAGGAACGGGTAAAGCGTCGTGAGCGTGCTCTGCGCGATGCCGTAGGTCTGGCTGGAGGTGACGATCCCGCCGGGGGTCAGCGCCCCGAAGTTGGTCGAGGAGGCCTCCAGCACGTAGCCCTCCGCGGACTGCTCCTGCGGCGCGGCCGGGTAGGCCTGCCAGGCGGCGGAGATGTTGCCGGTCTGGACGTCCGTGAAGGGCCGGGCCAGGGCCGTCGGCGGCGCGGCCAAGGTCGAGCGGGCGGCGGTCGCGGAAACGGCGCCGTTGCCGCAGCCGGTCACGCGCACGAAGCGCGTGTAGGTCG
>JAQTNG010000031.1 GCA_028714015.1 Elusimicrobiota bacterium
CTTCCGGGGAGGATCGGAGGACTCGAGAACGGAGCGGAAGAGGTTCTGGCCGGCCGTCATCGAGGCGGGCTCGAAGCCGCCCCACGCCGCCGCGACGATCCGGGATCGGCGCAGGGCGCTGACGGCGTGGACGAAGATGTCGAGGCTGCGGACCTTCTTGCGGTCGAGGACGTCCACGCGCACGCCGCGGCAGGCCTTGCCCGCGTAGATGTCCAGCGCCGGAGTCCTGTTCTCCACCTTGAAGCTCACGCCGGCGAGCTCCGCCGCGTCCAGGGCGCGGACCACGGAAGGAGCGTCGAGATCCGGGGCGCCGAACCAGAGGAAAGGCTCGTCCGTGCCGCGGCCGACGGAGTAGGGGCTCGACTCGAAGCCCACGAAGCCCGGATAGAGGAGGGCCGCGTCCAGGCCGCGGATGTTGGGCGAAGGGTTGATCCAGGGATAAAAGGTCTCGTCGTAGAGCGTCGCGCGCGTCCAGCCCTGCAGGGGCACGACGCTGAGCCGGAGCTTGAGGCTCTTGACGTCGGCGTGGAGGCGGGCCATCTCGCCGGGCGTCATCCCGTGGCGAACCGGGACCGGGAAGTAGCCGGTGAAGTCGAAGGGGCCCTCGAGCACCGGCCCCTCGAGGACCGTTCCGCCCAGCGGGTTGGGACGGTCGAGGACCACGAACTCGATGCCGCGCTTGGCCGCCTCCTCCATGCATAGGCCCATCGTGCTCAGGTAGGTGTAGGCGCGCGTGCCGACGTCCTGGATGTCGAAGACGAGGACGTCGATGCCGCGCAGCATCTCCTCCGTCGGGCGCCGCGTCTTGCCGTAGAGGCTGTAGACCGGAAGCCCCGTCGCCGGGTCCTTCGCGTCGCCGACGGGGTCGCCGTCGCGCCGGTCGCCGCGGAAGCCGTGCTCGGGGCTGAAGATGGCGACGAGCTCGAACTTCTTCGAGGCGAAGAGCAGGTCCACCGTGCTTCGGCCGGAGAGGTCGGCCCCCGTCTGGTTGGTGATGACGCCGACGCGCTTGCCGCGCAGCGGCTCGAAATCCGCGCGCTCGAGCACGTCGATGCCGGCCAGCATAGTCGCGGAGGCGGGAGCGGCCGCGGCCAGGCACAGGGCCAGCGCCAGTAAGGGTCTCATTGGGGGCACCCTACCAAAGACAAAGGAATTTCGCCAGCGTCATGGCCATGGTCTTGACGCGCGGCGGCTTGCGGCCTATCCTTCCGGGCATATGACAATGAAGGCTTTTGGGGAGGCGCCGCGATGGTGATGGCCGAGCGAGTCTGCGCCTGGTGCGGGGCGTCTCTGGGAAGCGTCGAGGGCGACTTCGATCCGGCCTATCTCATCACGCACGGGATTTGCGCGGCCTGCGGCTGCGCCCTCGTCCAAGCCGGCGACGAGATTCCCGCGCAGGATTTCCTGGACCGCCTCAGCGCCCCGGTCCTTCTGGTCGACGCGGACGGCCGCGCCCTGGCCGCCAGCCGGCGGGCGCGGGAGCTGCTCGGCAAGGAGTTTCCGCCCCTCGCGGGATTCAAGAGCGGCACCGTCATCGATTGCGTCAACTCGAACGCCGACGAGGGCTGCGGCGGCGCGGTGCTCTGCCGGTCGCGGGTGATCAGCCGCGCCGTGGCCGAGACGTACGAGACGGGGCGGGCCTGCGTGGACGTGCCCGCGTATCCCGACGCGCAGGACGGCCAGCCGCTCAAGAACGCGCGCCTGAAGATCACGACGGAGAAGGTCGGCGAGTGCGTGACGCTTCGCATCGACGAGTAAGAGGGCGGCGTCAGGGGCTCGGCGGGAACAGGAGCCTCTGCATCAGCGGCGAGGACTTGCCCGCCCTCGACAGAGCGACGGCTCTCCGGTAGGAATCCCGCGCCTGCGCCGCGTCGATGGCGCCGCGTCCGATCCCGTCGGCCAGGTTGAGCGCGAGGAAGTTGAGCGCTTCGGCGTCCGACCGCGCCGACATCGAGGTCCCGTCCTGCGAGACGCGGACCTTGTCGCCGAAGGCCTCGAGCTCGGGGCGCTTGTCCTCCGGCACGTGGTAGGCCACGGTCTGCTCGAGGCTGTCGGCGGTCCCCTGCGCCGAAACGAGGATCTCGGTCCGGTCCCGGACGATGATCTTCTTCCAGGGGCCTTTGTCCTTCCAGCCCAAGCCGCCCAAGGCGATCGCGTCGGGCGGGCCGTATTTCTCGATCATCGCGGCGGCCGTGAGCTTGGAGGATTTCGACCAGTCCGTGATGATGGCCTGGGCCAAGGACCCTCGCTGCGTGGCGCCGAAGGGGGCGGGGGTGCGGCAGCCTACGGAAAGGACGCCCCAGAGCGCGACGCTCAACGGGACGATCAGGAGAAGACCCGGCTTCATGGCACGCTCCGCATTCTTTTCCGATGTTAGCACGGGAGCCCGGCGCCGGTTGTCTAGGAAGTGTAAGGGTTTTTCTTCATCCGGAAAGCCGCAAAAAAAGGCCGCCTCCCTTCCGGGAGGCGGCCTTTTTAGGTGGAGCGAACCGTCAGCGCAGCTTCGCCGCGTCGATCATGCCCGCGCCCTGCTCCGTCGGCGCCAATCCGGGCAGCTTCGTGACCGCGCCGGTGAACGCCCGACGCACGCCGGACGGCCCCTTCGCGCCGCGCTCGACGGCGAGCGCGGCCAGGCCCGCGACGTGGGGCGAGGCCATCGAGGTTCCGGACAGCTTCGCGGTGCCGCCGCCCGGGATCGTCGACATGATGTCCACGCCCGGGGCGATGAAGGCCACCGCGTCGCCGCGGCTGGAGAACTTCGCCACCTGATCGTTGGAGTCGCTGGCCGCGACGGCGATCACGCCGGGATAGCCCGCCGGGAATCCGACGGTGTCCGCGTCGGGCCCGGAATTGCCCGCGGCGCAGACGACGACGACGCCCGCCGCCAGCGCCTGCTTGACCGCGCGCTCCAGCGCCGGGCTGCCGGACGCTCCGCCCAGCGACATGTTGATCACGTCCACGCCGGCCTTCGTCGCCCAGTTGATGCCCTTGACGATGTCGGACAGGCTGCCGGAGCCGCTGCCGTCGAGGACTTTCACGGGGATGAGGGTGGCCTTGGGCGCCACTCCGACCGGGCCGCCCTTCCCGCGTCCGGCGATCGTGCCGGACACGTGAGTGCCGTGCTCGTTGTCGTCCATGGGCGTCGCGCTCGGATCGACGATGTTCTTGCCCGAGCCGAAGTCGCACTGCAGGTCGGGGTGGGTGCAGTCGATGCCGGTGTCGATCACCGCGACCTTGACGCCCGCGCCCTGCCCGCCGGACCACGCCGCCGGCGCGTTGACGCGCGTCACGCCCCACGGCACGCCGGCGCTCGGCGCCGCGGCGGAGGGGTCGACGGGAGGCGGGGCGGGGGTGCGCCGCGGTTTGCCGAGGGTTCGAATCACGTCTTCGACGCTGGGCATGGGCGTCGCCTGGAACGAGACGGGAGCTTCGAGAAGCCAGTTGCGGTACACGTCCTCTTCGACGCTGAAAACCTTGGAGTGCTTGCGGGCATTGGTGGCTTCCTGCGGCGCGACGTCGCCGGCCGACTCCATCACCGAGACCTGAAGCGAGTCCAGGTCGTCGGACACGGTCAGGCCTATGTCCTTGGCGGCCTGCGCGCGCTCGGCGCGGCCGGTGCCTTCGATGAATGTCACCAGCAGCCGCTTCTTGTGGTGCTTTCCGCCCGCCAGCGCGGGGCGAGGGCTTGCCGCCGCGACGGCCAGCGCCGCTAGAACGAAAACCGTCCGATTAATAGCGCGTCGATTCATTGCGTGTCCGCTCCTTGTGCGTTGGATCCCCAGGCCCAGGGAGAATAACCCCGAAGGCCCATGGCGGCGAGTGCCGTCGGACCCATGCGAAAACAGGCCTAAAGACCTAGGCGCCGGGGCCGGCGGCGGCGCTCGCCGCGGCCTCCTCAAGTGATATCCTGAGCGCACCATGACCAACGCCGACAGCGCCTTTCTGGCCGAAATCGCCGAACGCTCGATGACGGAGGACGGCTTCATCCCCCATCCGCCGCCGCAGGCCCTGGCCGAAGCCCAGGCGTCGAGCCCGACGGCCGACGCCGCCGGCGCGCGCGATCTCAGCGCCCTGCCGTGGACGTCCATCGACAATCCCGAGTCGCGCGACCTGGATCAGATCGAGGCCGCCGAAGCCTCGGACGGGGGGATCAAGCTGTACGTCGGCATCGCCGACGTGGAGCACCGCGTGCCGTTCGGCGGGGCGAACGACCTGTTCGCCGGCCACAACGCCGTCACCGTCTACACTGGCGTGCGCACGTTCCCGATGCTGCCCGAGCGCTTTTCCTTCGATCTGACCTCGCTCGTGGCCGGGCAGAAGCGTCTGACGGTCGTGATCGAAACGCTGGTCGCGCCGGACGGGCGGGTCAAATCGGGCGCGGTCTACACCGCGATGACCGTGAACAAGGCCAAGCTCGACTATCCGTCCGTTTCGGCGTGGCTCGACGGCAAGGCGCCGCCGCCTCGGGGGCTCGCGGATAATCCCGCGCTGCAGAAGCAGATCCAGCTCCAGGACGTCCTCGCCAAGAGCCTCGTCGCGTCGCGCAAGCGGCTGGGGGCGCTCGACATCGACACGAAGGAGGTCCAGGTGGTCACCGACGCGCAGGGGGCGGCCACGGCGCTCACGGCGCACGCGCAGACCCGCGCGGGCGACATCATCGAGGAGCTGATGATCGCCTCGAACACGGCGCTGGCCAGGGAGCTCGACGCCCGCGGCCAGCCTTCGATCCGGCGCGTGGTCAAGGAGCCCGAGCGCTGGGCGAAAATCGCGGCTTACGCCGCCGGCTTCGGCGTCACGCTGCCGCCGCGGCCCAGCGCGCCGGCGCTCTCGCTCTTCGCCGACAAGATGCGCCGGGAGAAGGCCGACCGCTTCGCCGAGATATCGCTCGCGCTGGTGAAGCTGATCGGCCGCGGCGCGTACGAAGCCCACCAGCCCGGCGCGGACGAGACCGGTCATTTCGGCCTGGCCGCCGACGCGTACACGCACGGCACCGCGCCCAACCGGCGCTACGTCGATCTCGTCCTCCAGCGGATCGTCAAGAAGACGCGGCCCTACTCCCTGGCGGAGCTTGCCGCCGTCGCGGCGCATTGCACCGACCAGGAAGCCGCGGCCAAGAAAGTGGAGCGGCGGGTCTCGAAGGCGGTCGGGGCCACGCTCCTGAAGCACCGCGTCGGCGAGACGTTCCAAGGCGTCGTCACCGGCGCCGGCCCCAAGGGAACTTACGCCCGGATCTTCGCCGTGCCCGTCGAAGGCAAGATCGTGCAGGGCGAAAAGGGCCTGGAGGTCGGCGATCCGGTGCGCGTCAAGCTGATCGACGTGCGCGTCGAGAAGGGCTTCATCGATTTCTCGACCGCGGCTTAGGACCCCGGCCGGCCGGGAGCCGAAGCGCTGAAGAGGAAGACCGTCGAACGGGATTCGACGCGGCAGCTCGGCCCCGCGATGTGAGGCGCCTCGTTCCAGCGCGCGATGTCGTGGGGCGAGGCGAGCGCCGTGTCCAGCCAGCGCCGCCAGTGCCGCGGCTGGCCGTCCGCGCGGCCCGGAAGCTCGAAATCACGGGCTTCCCAGTGCGCGTTGAACATCGCGTGCAGGGCGAACTTGCCGTCGGGATCGTGGAAGGTGGCCGCGAGCGAGCGGGTCTCGGCGTCCTCCCACCTCGGGTCGCGCAGGCGCGTGCCGTGCCATTCGACGCGGGTTCGCCGCAGGAGCTCGTTGAGGGTGCGCGCCTCCGCGCCTTCCCAGGCGCGCATGTGCAGGCGCGCCTCGATCAAAATCTTCGTGAAGCGCCGCACGTCCGCGTGCTTCGACACGAGGCTCCAATCGAACCAGCCGAGCTCGTTATCCTGGCAGTAGGCGTTGTTGTTGCCCATCTGCGTGCGCCGGACCTCGTCGCCCATCAGGAGCATCGGCGTGCCGGTCGAGAACATCAGCACGGCCAGCGCGTTCTTGACCTGGCGGTTGCGCAGGGATTCTATGTCGGGACTGTTCGTGGGTCCTTCGATACCGCAGTTCCAGCTGCGGTTGTCGTCGGAGCCGTCCCGGTTGCCCTCGCCGTTGGCCTCGTTGTGCTTGCCGTTGTAGGTCACGGAGTCGTTCAGCGTGAAGCCGTCGTGGCAGGTGAGGAAGTTGATGCTCTCCTCGGGCTCCCGCTCTTCGTGGGCGAACAGGTCCGGGCTGCCGACCAGGCGTTCGGCCAGGCGCGGGACCACTCCCGCGTCGCCTTTGATGAAGGCTCGGACGTCGTCGCGGAAGCGCCCGTTCCATTCGAGCCAGCTGTCGCCGACGAAGTTGCCGACCTGGTAGAGCCCGCCCGGGTCCCACGCCTCGGCGATCAGCCTCGTCGAGGCGAGCATCGGGTCGGACTCGATGTCGAGGAGGACCGGCGGGTTCGGCACCGGCCGCCCGGATTCATCTCGGGACAGAATGGACGCCAAATCGAACCGGAAGCCGTCCACGTGCATTTCATGGACCCAGTACTTCAGGCTGTCCAGGATCAGGCGCCGCGCGATCGGGTGATTCGAGTTCAGCGTGTTGCCGCAGCCGCTGAAATTCATGTACTCGGCCGGATCCGGCGCCAGCATGTAGTAGGCCTCGTTGTCGAAGCCGCGGTAGCTGAGCGTCGGGCCGTTTTCGTTGCCCTCGGTCGTGTGGTTGAACACCACGTCGAGGATGACCTCGATGTCCGCGCGGTGCAGGGCCTTGACCATGTCGCGGAACTCCGTGATCGGGCCGAGGAGGTCCTGGCGCGAGCTGTAGGCGCCGTGCGGCGAGAAGAAGGACACCGGCGAGTAGCCCCAGTAGTTGGTCAGGCCCGGCGGCGCGTCCGAGGCGTCGAACTCGAACACGGGCAGAAGCTCGACGGCCGTGACGCCCAGATCCTTGAGATACGGGATTTTGTCGATGACCCCGGCGTACGTTCCGCGCCGCTCGGGGGCGACGCCCGAGTTCGGGTGGCGCGTGAAGCCCCCGACGTGCATCTCGTAGATCACCGTGCTCTCGTAAGGGCGGTCGAGCGGGCGATCGCCCTCCCAGTCGTAGCCGCGGGCGTCGACGACGACGCTCTTCAAGGCCCGCGCCGTGTTGTCGCCCGTCCCGCAGGCCGCGGCACGGGAATAGCTCTTGGGGCGCGCGATCGTGCGCCCATAGGGGTCGAACAGCACCTTGTCGGCGTTGAAGCGCAGGCCCTTGTCCGGGACGTTGGGTCCGTGCACGCGGTAGGCGTAGACCTGGCCCGCCGCGAGGCCGGCGACGTGCGCGTGCCAGTAATGATACGTGCGGTGATGCGGCTGCTCGAGCGGGATCGTTTTCGAGGGGACAGGCGCGTCGGGGCCGTCGAACAGCAGCAGCTCGATCGCCCGCGCGTGCTTGGAATAGACCGAGAAGTTCACGCCTTCGCCGTCGACGCGTGCGCCGAGCGGGAAGCTGTAGCCTAGGTCGACGCCGGAGATCGAGGGCTTCATCGGGCGGCCCATCATACCATGAATGGCCCGCGGCGTAAGCCCGCGCGGGCCCGAATGGTATCATCAGGGCATGCTCCGGGTCTGGATTCGACGCACGCTCCTGGCGGCGGCGGCCGCGGTTTTCGCCGCCGGCGCCGTCGTCGGCGGGATGTTCCTGTCCGGCTGGTGGCGCTATCATCAGCTCGAGGCGTCGATCATCGAGAAGATGGACGCGTACTACCTCAACCTCACCGTTCCGGGCCGCGAGGAGTACCTGCTCTCCGAGGACGAGGCTTTCGAGGTCCCTTACATGGCCTCGAAGCTGTCGGTCGCCGCCGCCCCGACGCGCATCCTCGACGCGAAGGACCGCCTGATCGCCGAGTTCTCCGTCGAGAAGGGGCAATACGTCCGTTCCCCCGACGACCTTCCCGCTTTCCTTAAAAAGGCGCTCGTCGCCAGCGAGGACGCCCACTTCTACGAGCATCACGGCGTGGACTGGAAGGCGACCTTCCGCGCGGTCGTCGTCACTCTGACCGGCCTGCGCCGCGGCCAGGGCGGCTCGACCTTGACTCAGCAGCTCGCGAAGCAGATGTTCACGACCCGCAAGCGCACCGTCGGCCGCAAGATTTTTGAATATTTTTGCGTAAGGAAGCTCGAGCAGAAGTTCACGAAGGACCAGATCCTCATGATGTACCTGAACTTCGCCTACTTCGGCCACGGCTGCTTCGGCGTCGAATCCGCGTCGCGCTACTACTTCAACAAGCCGACCTCCGCCCTCGACGTCGGGGAAGCGGCGATGATGGTCGGCATCATCCCGAGCCCGAACAAATACTCTCCGCTCGACTCCCCGGAGCTCGCGCGCCCGCGCCAGCGCACCGTGCTCAAGCGCATGGCCAAGAACGGCTTCATACCGGACTCCTCGGTCGAGCGCATCGAAACGGAATTCTGGGACCGCTATCGGCGCCGCGCGAGCATTCCCGAGGTCTCCTTCTGGCGCACCCGCGTCAACGAGGCGCCCTATGCCGTCGAGTTCGTGCGCCGCCAGATGCTGCGCGCCTACACCAAAGAGCGCCTCCTGCGCGGCGGCCTGACGATACGCACCACCTTCGATCTCGACGCGCAGAAGGCCGCCCAGCGCGCCCTGCGCGAGCGCCTCGCCAAGGAGAACGACCCCTCGGCCAAGCCCGACGAGGACGGAGAGCCCGCCGGCAAGGAGGCCCCGGTCGAGGGCGCGCTCGCGGCCCTGGACCCGAAGGACGGCGCCTTGCTCGCCCTCGTCGGCGGCACCGGCTTCAATTTCCAGAACCAGCTCGATCGCGCGACCGACGGCCGCCGCCTGATGGGGTCCTCGATCAAGCCGTTCGTCTGGGGGGCGGCCTTTGAAAGCGGCCGGTTCTCTCCGGAGTCAAAGTTCCTCGACAGCCCGATCACCTACAAGATCGGCAACGGCCGCAAGTGGTCGCCGCACAACTACGGCAACAAGTATTACGGCGAGGTGCGGCTCGACTTCGCCCTGTGGAAGTCGCTCAACTCGGTCGCGATCAAGCTCCTCAAGGAAATTGACATCGACAAGGTTCTTGAGGCGCTGTCGAAGGCGAGCGGCGTCCCGATCGAGCGCCTGCCGCGCAACCTGTCCCTGGCGCTGGGCACGGCGGACATCTCTCCCGTGCAGATGGCCGCGGCCTACGCCGTCTTCGCCAACGGCGGCCGCGCCGTCCGTCCCTGGTGGCTGCGCGGCATTTCGGACCGCGAGGGCAAGGTCCTGAGCGAGGGCGAGGCTCCGAAGACGCAAGGGGAGGTCGTGTTCTCATCGACGACCGCCCGCATGATGATCGAAACGATGCGCGGCGTCCTGGGCCCCGAAGGCTCGGCCCACGCGTCCGCCCGCCGCCTGGGCTTCAACGTGCCGGCTGCGGGAAAAACCGGAACCACCAACGATTACCGCGACGCCTGGTTCGCCGGCGTGACCCCCGACCTCTCCGCCGCCGTCTGGATCGGCCACGACGACATGCGCATCGCCATGTCCCCCGGCAAGGCCGGCGGCTCCATCGCCGCCCCCGCCTGGATGAGTTTCGTTAAAGAGCTCTATCTCAGTAAGCCGACAAGGGACTTCTAGTTCTCGGTGTCAGGCCTAACAATTCGACGAATTCTCGCCGGCGAACCGCTTAAGGCTTAGGCGCGTTTTCGCGGCTGATCGCGAGGGACGGGGCCCCATCGGGGCCGTAGCGAAGAGTCAGGCGCGCGATCGTGCCCTCCTCGATGCGCACGAAGCGCTCTCTCGGCTGCAACGCCTCGGGCAGGCGCGTCCACTCGCCAATCGGCGGCAGGAACCAATGCTCGAGGCGGACGGGCTGGTTGCCCGTGGGAATTTTTAAGCGCACGTGCTTTTCCTGCGAGCGCGGGCCGACGGAGGTCTTGCCCGCTTCCTTTCCGTCGATGAACACTTTCGTGAAGGAGACGCCTTCGTCGTCGGCATTGGGCACGGCCTCAGCGACGACAACTTCGAAATTGGGGTCCTTGATCTCGACGACCGCCACGAGCGGGGGCGGCGGCGGGGGCTTCGGAAACTCCGCTTGGCGCGGGGAGACGCACGCCGCGGCGATCAGGACCGCCAGGAGCGAGAGGCTCTTCATTATTTCGCGCGCACGCGGAACGAGTATTTGTCGCGCACGTTGTTCTGCGCGGCATCGGCGGGCTTGAGCCGCACGACGTAGGTCCCGCGGTCGAGCTCGCGCTCAATCGAGACCGGCTCACCGGACTTCGGCGCGGCGCCCGCGGCGACTTCTTTGTATTCCTGATCGAACAAGGTCATCACCGGCGCAACATTGATCACGCCGGTCAGCTCGAGGACGACGACGCCCTTCTGGTAGAGATTGAACTCATACCAGTCCTCGTCGCCCTTAGGCGCGAAGTATCCGTCGACGGACTCCCCTATCTTCAGCGACTGAACCGTGCCGCTCGAGTTATTCGGCTCCCACTCCAGCCCCGTCTGAAACGGGATCAGCTTGCGGGAGAGCGTGTAGCTCTGGCGGCTGTCCGATTTCTTGCCCGATTTCTCCGACACGACGAGGTGATAATCGCCGCCCGTGAGGCCCCATCCCGTCATGACCTCGGGCTGCTCCTTGCCCATGTTGTCGATGAAAGAGAGCTCGTTGCCGAGGCTGTCCCGCAAGGACAGCGTTAGGTCCATGCCGGCGAGCCCCGAGAGTTCCGCGCGCAGGAGCTGCTTCGTGTCGCTCGCAACCGTGATCTTGTACCAGTCTTGGTCGCCGGCCGGAGCGATCGTCCCGGAGATCGAGTCGAGCCCGAGCGGCGTCGCATCGGCGCGCTGATCGTTCGGCTCGAATTCGGTCGCGCCCTGATACGGCAGCAGCTCGGTCAACAGATCATACGGCACGTCGGGATTGCCCGCGTTCTTGTACTTCGACCGTAAACGCAGTTGGAACTTGCCCGGGCCGCGCACGCCGAAATTGCGCAGGCTCTCGCCCTCGCCGATGCCGCCCGCGTCGAGCTCCTTGAGCTTGTAGCCGTTCGTGTCGTATACCTCGAGGATCGCGTCCACCTTCGGCACTTCGCTCACGTCGATGTTGAGCAGGAACAGGCCGGGCTTCGCCACCTCGATGGAGTACCAGTCCTCCTCGGCGGCCTCGGGATCATCGGACAGCAGCTGCTTCGCCGGCCAATAATGGCCCTTCGCGAGGCCGCCCGCCTCGACGGTCTGCGCCGTGAGCGCCGTATCGTTGGGCTCGCGCTCGCGCCCCGCGGCCCCGTCGAGTTTCGTCTGCAGCTCATAGATCTGGCCGGGGTTGTTCGCCTTCTCGTTCTTGTTCGAGACGACGAGGTAATACGCGCCAGGGGAGACCCCGAGGTCGAGCAGTTGCTCGTCGCCCCCGACCGTCGTTTCGTCGACCCGCTTAAGCTCGCGCCGGTCCTTGTCGAAAAAGGAGAGGACGAAATCCACATCCTTGATCCCGCCGATCTTCGCCGTCAGCACCCCGTCGGCCGCGACATCCAGCCGATACCAGTCCTGATCTTTCGGATTCCCGATCGTCCCCGTCGCCTTCCCGCCCGGCTTGAGGATCGTGGCCTGCTGATAGGAATCGTTCGGTTCCACCTCTTTAGCCGGTCCGCAGGCGGAGAAAAAGACCCCCAACACAAGTGTCAGGCCTAACAATTCGACGAATTCTCGGCGGCGAGGGAACATTTTGAGTGGTTCGATCGTATATATGTATGGCAAGACGATCAAGAATACATTATCCCGGCGCGGTCTATCATGCGATGGCGCGAGGAGTCGACAGGCGTGCCATCTTCATTGATAGACACGATTATGAGGCTTTCCTGAGATTGTTCCATCGGATAATGGAAGAGTCGGGAGCGACGGTCTTCGCCTATTGCCTCATGCCCAACCATTTCCATCTGGCGATCAAGGTTGGCTCGGTCCCGCTCTCCTCCATCATGCAGAGGATACTCACTTCGTACGCGATAACTTTCAACCGCCGGCATGATCGCACTGGTCATTTATTCGAGGCGCGTCATAAGGCGAAATTATGTTTGGACGATCGTTACCTGCTGGGTCTGATCCGCTATATTCAAATGAATCCGGTTCGCGCCGGATTGGTGAGCAATGCCGCCGATTGGCCGTGGTCGAGCCGATCCCCGGTGGAATTGCCGAATCTCGACGCAGATGGATTCGATCCTTGGCCAAAGGACGACAGCGGCCCGACGTTGCTTCGACCTGAACCGCCGGCCGAAGCGACACTGCAAGAGTTGGGCGAGCAGGTCGCCTCCTCGACTGGGGTTGGGCTCGGTGCGATGCGTTCGAGGTCGAAATCTCGTGAAATCGTCAGCGCGCGGATTCGCATGACTCGAGAGAGCGTATTGCGTGGACACCGGCTCTCAGCGATCGCGAACTGGCTCAATGCGCCGCTACGATCTGTGTCTTACTACCTAACAACGAATGTGTCGAATTGTTAGGCCTGACACTCAGAGGAGAGCTTGCCAGGTCTTTTCCAAGCGCGATCTGGTTGCGAGGGACCAACGGGAACCACTTTCATTTTGCGCCAGCAAGAACTTCCAATCGGGCTTGCCGGGGGCGCCGAGGTGAGACGGGAGCTCCACATTGGTGACTGGGAGCGGGGCGCCGGCGGCGCGGGCGCGGGCGGCGACCTCGCGGTAGGCGGTGCGGAAGGGAACGCCGTCCCGGACCATCGCGATGGCTTCGTGGGTCGCCAGGAGATCCGAGGTGACGGCGGCGGCGCAGCGTTCCTCGTTTACGGAGAGGGATTCGGGGAGGCGCCCGACGATTTCAAGCATCTGGGACATGGTGTCGAGCGCGGAGAACAGGGGGCCTTTGGTCAGCTGATAGTCGCGGTGGTAGCCCGACGGGAGCTGCCCGATCATCAGGACCTGGTTGAGCCAGCCGGGAAACAGCGCGGCGCGGGCGCGGGTGAGCTCGACGACGTCGGGGTTCTTCTTCTGCGGCATGATGCTGGAGCCGGTCGTGAATGAGTCGGCGAGCTTGAGGAAGCCGAACTCGGCGGAGGAGTACAGGGACAGATCCCACGCCAGGACGCCCAGGTCGCGGGCGACGAGGCACAAGGACGACAGCACGGCGGCCTCGAGGCGGGGGCGGGAGGACTGCACCCGCAAGGTGTTCCGCTGAACGCGGCCAAAGCCGAGGAGCTTGGCGACGTGTTCGCGGGGAAGAGGGAGCATGACCCCGTAGCCGGCCGCGGAGCCGAGCGGAGAGGCGTCGGCTTCGTCGAAGGCGACGCGCAGGGCGCGGCGGCCTTCAATCAGGGCTTCCACGTGCGACGCGGCCCAGTGGCCGACGGTCGTCGGCATCGCGCGCTGAAGGTGGGAGTATCCCGGGATCGCGCGCTTATCGTGCTTCGCTCCGAACGCCGCCCAAGCCGAGGCGGCGGCGCCGGCCTGAGCGTCGAGGGAGAGCAGCCGGTCCTTCAGGTAGAGGCGCAGGTCGACCTGGACCTGATCGTTGCGGCTGCGGCCCGCGTGAACCTTGGCGCCGATCTCGCCGAGCGCGGCAGTCAGCGCCTGTTCGATGGCGGTATGGATATCTTCCTGCTCGCGCGTGATTTTGAAGCGGGAGGGATCGCGGTGCAGCCGCGTCAAAACGGCGCGTATGCGGGCGTATTCGCCCTTGGTGAGCACTCCGATCCTGACGAGGCCCGAGGCGTGGGCGAGGCTGCCGTAGATCTCGAAGCGCAGAAGGCGCGCGTCGAGATCGGGGTCGGCGCCGACGGTGTAGGCTTCGACGGCGGAGTCGAGGTCGGTCTTCGTCTGCCAGAGTTTTTTCATGCGGCCGCCTTCGCGAAGTAGGATCGGATCAGCTTCTCGTAGAAATCGACGCCCGCCTCGAGCTCGGCGACCTCGAGGTACTCGTCGGGCGTGTGCGAGCGCTTCGAGTCGCCGGGGCCGGCCTTCACAGTCGGGATGCCCTTGAGGAACACCCAGTCGGACAAGGTCGGCGAGCCGTAGGCGCGGCCGGCCGGATTGGCGGCGAGCGCGGCCTGCACGACCGCGTGGCCGGGATCGGTCTCGACCGAGCCGAGGCGGCTCGAACGCACGACGACCTCGCCTTCGACCGTCTTCTTCACGAGCGCGATGATCTCGTCGGGGGAGACCGAGGGGGTCGTGCGGATGTCGACGACCAATTTGCACCGGTCGGGGATCACGTTGTGGCGGTCGCCTCCGGAGATTTGGGTGACATGTATCGTCGTCTTTCCCAGGGCGGGGTGTTCCGTGTCGATGGCCAGCTTTGAGAGCGCCAGCACGTCCCGCGCCGCCGCTTCGACCGCGTTGATCCCTCCGCCGTGAGCGGCGTGCGCCGAGCGGCCCTTGGCGATGATCTCGAGCAGAAGCAATCCCTTCTGAGCGACGGCCGCCTTCAGGCCGGTCGGCTCGCCGACGACCGCGGCGTCGGGGCGCGGCAAGGCGGGGAGGAGCACCTCGAGGCCCTGCCCGAGAACCTCCTCTTCGCACGACGCCGCGATCAGGACTTTCCCTTTCGGAGCGTTCGCGGCGAATGCTTTCCGCGCGCCGATCATCATGGCCACGAGGCATCCCTTCGCGTCGTTGCTTCCCCGGCCGTAGATCTTCCCGTCTTCGATGTTCGCCGCGAGGGGATCGCGCGTCCACCCTTGGCCGACGGGGACGGTATCCGTATGGGAGTTCAGGAGCAGCAGCGGCCCGTCGCCCCCGTCCAGCATGGCCGTGAGGTTGCGGCCGGTCTTCTTCGGCGCGAGGTCGAGCTCGAGGAAGGCGCTCTCCAGGCGCGCGACGACCGCGTCCTCGCTCCGGGACTCGGACGGGATGCGGATCAGTTCGCGCAGGAGCTCGACGGAGTTCATGCGGCGACGGTCTCCGGGGCGAGCTCGACGGCTTGATACGCCTGCTTCTCGCGCTTCTCGACGATCATCGTGCCGCAGCCGGCGTTCGTGAAGGTCTCGCGCAGAAGCGCGCCGGGCTTGAGGCCGTTGATGATGTGGGTCCGGCGCACGCCGCCTTGGAGGGCGCGCACGCAGGCGTCGATCTTGGGCAGCATGCCGCCCGTGAGCCGTCCGGCCTTCTTGAAGATATCGATCTCTTCGAGGTCGGTGTAGGACACGAGGCTCGAGGGGTTGCCCACGTCCTTGAGCAGGCCCTCGGTGTCGGTCACGATGACGAGCTTCTCGGCCTTCAGCGCGCGGGCGATGGACTCGGCGATCGAGTCCGCGTTGATGTTGAAGATATTGCCTTCCGTGTCGGCGCCGAGGCAGGACACGACGGGCGTCATGCCCGCGTCGAGCAAAGTCAGGAGGACCTTGGGGTCCACGTTGTCGATGTCGCCGACGAAGCCGTAGTCCACCTCGACGGCGGCCTGGCCCGGGGCCGGCTCGACCATGCGCTTGGGGCGCCGGTGCGCGGTGACGAGTCCCGCGTCCACGCCGGAGACGCCGACGGCGGGCGTGTGGTGAGCGCGGAACGAGGACAGTATGTCGATGTTGAGCGTGCCGCCGTACACCATCTTGGCGACCTCGAGCGTCTCCGCGTCGGTGACGCGCCGGCCGGCGACGATCTCGGGCTCGAGGCCGAGCTTCTTGGCGAGCTCCGTGGCCTGGTTGCCGCCGCCGTGAACGAGGACCACGCGGATGCCCACCTGTTGAAGAAGGCATACGTCCTCGACGAGGGCGTCGAGCATCTCCTTGCGTCCGACCACGCGGCCTCCGACCTTCACGACGAAGATCTTTCCTTTGTACATGCGGATGTAAGGAATGGCCTGCTTGAGCATGAGGGGCGAGTCGGTCATTTGCGGTGTCTCCTGGCGGCGGCGGTTGCACGCTTCGGTTGGGAAGCGAGAAGGTGAAGCAGAACGGCTTTGGCGGTGTGGAGGCGGTTTTCGGCCTCGTCGATAACAACAGACATTGGGCTATCAAGAACGGAATCGTCCACGACCAGATTCCGCCTGACGGGCAAGCAGTGCATGAAAATCCCGTTGGCGGTCTTCTTCATCTTGGCCGAAGAGATCGTCCACTTTTTCCTGAACAGCGGGTCGGCGGAAGGGGGCTTGCCGTACTCGGCGAGCGATCCCCATGATTTTCCGTATACGACGTGCTGGCCTTCGAACGCCCCGGCCGCGTCGTCGGTGATCGTCAGCTTGGTTCCATTGGCCGCGCAATTCTTCTTCACCCGCGCCATGACCTCGGCATCGAGATCATAGCCTTCCGGTCTTGCGATGGTGACGTTCATCCCCGCCATCGACGCGATCTCGACGGCGGAGTTGGGCACCGCCATCGGCAGCGCCTTGATGTGCGGCGCCCAGGACAGAAGGAAATTCCTGCCTTTCGGCTTCATGCGCTCACGGATCGTCATCAGGTCGGCCAAGGCCTGGCAGGGATGTCCCGACGCGGACTCCATGTTGATGACGGGCACGGTCGAGTACTTGATGAAGGCGGCGAGAGCCGGCTCGGCCTTGTCCTCGGCCCAGGACTTGCCGGCCGGGAAGGAGCGCAGTCCCAGGCCCTGGCACATGCGGCCGAGCACGGGAACCGCTTCCTTGAGATGCTCCGCGGCCGCGCCGTCCATGACGGTCCCTTCGACGGATTCCATGCCCCAGGTCCCGCCCGAGCCGAGGCTCAAGGTGACGGGATGGCCGCCCAAGGACGCGGTCGCGACCGAGAAGGACACCTGGGTGCGCAGGGACGGGTTCATGAAGCAGAAGGCGAGGCTGCGTCCCGTCAAGGACGAGCGCTTCGAGGCCGGAGCTTTCTTCAATCGAACGGCTTCGTCGATGATTTTGTCGAGTTCATCGATCGTGAAGTCCTTCAGGTGGGTGAAATGGCGCATGAATTTAAGCGGCGACGGATTCGGCGGCGAAGATCTCCGCGAGCGCGCCGCGCAGGAGGCCGATCTCGGCCGGGCCGACGGTCAGCGGCGGCAGGAGGCGGATCACGCTCTTGTCGTCGGCGCCGCCGACCAGGATCTTCTTCGCGAGCAAAGCGTCGCGGACGGCCTTGGACGGCCGGTCGAGGACCAAACCGAGGAGGAGTCCTCGTCCTCGAATTTCGGTGATCTGGGGGAACTTGAACGTCGAACGGATCAGGCTCTCCATCTTCGCGGCATTTTCAGTCAATTTCTTGTCGACGATCGCCTTGATCGTGGCGCTGATCGCGACGCAGGCGAGCGGACCGCCGCCGAACGTCGAGCCGAGCTCGCCCGGCTTCACCTTCGCGGCGGCCTCGGGGGAGACCAGCACCGCGCCGGCGGGGACGCCGGAGGCGAGCGCCTTGGCGAAGGTCTGCATGTGCGGGCGGGCGCCGAAGGCGTGGCGCGCCGACGGGGCGCCGACGCGGCCGAGGCCGGTCTGCACCTCGTCGAAAATAAGGAGGGCTCCGCTTTTCCTGCAGAGCGCCTCGAGACCCTGTAAATAAGAAATCGTTGCCGTTGTGGCCCCTTGGACGCTCTGGATGGGCTCAAGGAGGAACGCCGCCGCCCCCTCGAGGGCGGCTTCCGCGGCGTCGAGGTCGCCGAAGGGGACGTGGACGATGTCCGCGCCGAGACCGGCGAGGCCCTTCCGGTACTTCAGGCCCGTCGCCGCGATCGCGGCGGCCGTGCGGCCGTGAAACCCGCCTTCCGCGACGACGACCATGGCCCGCCCGGTGACGGAACGCGCGATGCGCATCGCGTTCTCGTTGGCCTCGGCGCCGGAGTTGCAGAAAAACACCTGCGAGCCCGCCTCGCCGCAGAAATCCACGAGGGCCTTGGCGGCCTCGGCGCGGGCGCGGTTATACACCAGATTCGAGTAGAAGAGGAGCTTGGCCGCCTGCTTCGAAATCGCGGCCGTCACCTCGGCCGGGCTGTGGCCGATCGCCGCCACGGCATGGCCGCCGTACAGATCGAGATACTTGTCGCCGTTCTCGTCCCAGACCCAGCAGCCTTCGCCGCGGTCGAGAACGAAAGGGAACTTCTCGTAGGTCGGAAGAAGATATTTGTCTTCGAGCGCCATGGATTCGTTCATGTCGATCACGGGTAGGCGCCGGCGAATTCCAGCCCGACGCCCTCGTCCCAGCCCATCATGACGTTGAGATTTTGAATGGCCTGGCCCGAGGCGCCTTTGACCAAATTGTCGATGGCGGAGATCACGCAGATGCGGCCTTCCTGCACCGTCACGAACACGTCGCAGTGGTTGGAGCCGTTGACGGCGTTGAGCGAGGGCGGCTCGGGGACGAGGCGCACGAAGGAGCTTCCTTTGTAAGCCGCGGCGTACAGGTCCTTGACGCGCTCGGCGGTGAATCCTTTGGGAAGGTCCACCTGGCACACCGCGTAGATGCCGCGGGCGAACGGTCCCGAGATCGGCACGAGCGACAGCTTCAGGGCCTTCTTGCCCGCGAGGCGCTCGAGGATCTGTTCGACCTCGGGGATGTGCTGGTGCGTGAAGGGCTTGTACGCCTTCATGTTGCTGTGGCGCGTCGGGTGGTGCGTGATCGTCGACGGGTTGGCGCCCGAGCCGGAGGAGCCCGTGATCGCCGTGACGGACACGACGCCGGAAACGCCGCCCTTGGCCAACGGCCCGAGGGCCAGGGCGGTCGCGGTCGCGAAGCAGCCGGGGTTGGCGATCAGGCGCGACTTTCCGATCTCGGCGCGGTTGAGCTCGACGAGGCCGTAGGCGAACTTCTTCAGCAGCTCCGGGGCCTTGTGCTTGCGCGTGTACCAGGCCGGGTAAAGGGCTTCGTCGCGCAGGCGGAAATCGCCGGACAGATCGATGATGCGCAGGCGCGGGCCGGTCTCGGCGATGATCGCGGGAACCTCGCTCATCGCGTCGCCGTGGCCGCCCGCGAGAAAGAGGACGTCGAGCTTCGAGTAATCGAGCTTGCGCGTGAACGAGAGGTTCGTGCGGCCGCGCAGGTTCGGGTGGGCCAGGAACACCGGCTGGCCCGGGAACGTGGAGGAGGTCGCGGCGGCGATCTCGACCTTCGGGTGCGACAGCAGGAGGCGGATCAGCTCTCCGCCCGTGAAGCCCGCGCCGCCTTCGATGCCGACCCGG
>JAQTNG010000032.1 GCA_028714015.1 Elusimicrobiota bacterium
GCCCGTCCAGAAGGCGCCGGAGCCGCCGAAGGACTGGACCTTGCCCGGACCCAGCACGAAGGTCGTCGAGACGCCCGCGCCGGTCGCGCCGACGCCCGGCGGCGCCGTCGGCGGCACGGGCACCGCGGCCAAGACCGGCGGCTCGGGCGAGGGTTCCGACGAAGGAGTGCCCGGCGGGACCGGCCACGGCGGCACGCCGCTGAAGGAACTGCCGCGCCTGCTCAACCGCGACGAGGTCCTGGCCGGCATGAGGCGCCTCTATCCGGAAAGCGAGCGCGTGGCGGGCCGCGAGGGCGCGGTCGTCATCATGATCCACCTCGGCACGGACGGCCTGGTGTCGTCCTCCGACATCGCGCGGCCGGCGAGCCCGGCGTTCGACGAGGCCGCCAAGAAGGTCGGCGCGCTGATGCGCTTCTCGCCCGCGATCGGCCTCAACGGCCAGCCGGTGCCGGTGCGCATGCCCCAGGAAGTCCGCTTCAAACTGACGGACTAGGGGTCAGGCTTTCCGATCTTGCAATTCGTCCTCAGATCGCTCGCGTGAACGAATTGCAAGATCGGAAAGCCTGACCCCTAAGGCCTAAGGTCGACGCGTTATCGGCGTTTTATTTCGTAGACGACGGTCGGGTCGGGAGTCCCGTCGGGGCGGGCCCGGTCGAGGCGGGCGACCGGCCTGGCGCCGATCTTTTCCAGCGCCTTGCGCGAACGCGCGTTGTTCTCGCCGACGTGGAAGACGACCGAGCGCATGGACTGGAACGCGTGGTCGAGCATCATGAATTTCAGCTCGCGGTTGCAGCTCCCGCCCCAGTACTTGCGCGTCAGGAACGTGAAGCCGATGCCGACGCGGCGCTCCTTCAGGTCGAGGCCGTAGTAGCGCGAGGTGCCGACGATCTCGCCCGAGGCCTTGTCGAGGATCACGAACGAGCCGCGGGATTTGAGCGCCTGCGCGAAGAACGCCTCGAACACGGGCCGCTCGTGCCGCTTCGAGTCGGGATGCTGCTCCCAGATGAGCGGATCCGAAGCGGCGGCGTACAGCGCGTCGAAGTCCGCGGCCTTCAGCGGACGAAGGCGCAGGCGGGCCCCCTCGAGGACGGGCTGGAGCTCCATCAGCGCTTGAGGCGGCGCGAGGCGAAGAGGACCGTGAGCGCCAGCGCGCTGAAGCCGCCGCAGACCCAGTACAGAGCGAGAGCCGTCGGGAGCGCTCCGAACAGCCCGCCGAGCGCGAGCGACAAGAGCGACGAGCCGATCACGAAGGCGCCGTAGAGGAAGCTGATCGCGCGCGGCTGGTCCTTCTCGGAGACCGAGCGCTGGACCTCGGAGCGCAGGGACAGGTCGCTGGCGGCCCAGCTCATCGAGGAGAAGAGGATCATGGGCAGAAGGATCGGCAGGCTGTGGGAGAAGGCCAGGGCCCACGTCAGCAGGAGGCCGAGCGCGCCCCACTTGACCCAGCCGTGCGAGCCCGGGAAGCGCGCGGCGAGCCGCAGCAGCACGGCCGCGCCGGCGAGCTCGCCTGCGTTCGAGGCGGTGAGCAGCCAGGCCGAGGCGGAGGGGTTCTCGAGCACCTTCTTGGCGAACACCGGGATCAGCAGGTTCTCGAAGACGCGGTGGACGATCTGCGGCAGCACGAAGGCGAGGGCGACCCAGCGCATGCGCCCGTCGCCGAGCACGAGCTTCGAGCCGGCCTTGATGTCCTTGAAATAGTCGGCGATCCTGGCGCGTATTCCGCCCGCGGCGGGAGCGCCGGCCTCGGGCAAGGGGTGGCGGACGCGCCAGAAGAACCAGGCGGCGAGCGCGAAGGCCGGGGGCTGTATGGCCAAGGACCACAACGGACCGACGAGGCCGATCAGCGCGCCCGCGGCGAGCGCGCCGATAACGCCGGCCGTCTCGTAGGAGATGTGTAGCTTCGCGTTGTACTTCTTGAGCGCGGCCTCGTCCTGGCCGAGGAGCAAGGTCGGGATCGAGTGGCGCGTGGTCTCGATGACGCCGGTCACGCCGCCGATCAGAAGGTAGAGAGGGATCAGGGTCCCCATCGAGAGGGCCCCGACGGCGCCGACGGCGATCAAGGCCGCGACGAGGGCGGCCTGGGCGACGACGGCCCCGGCCAGGACCTTGCGCGCCGTGAAGCGGTCGGCGAGGCCGCCGGCCATGGCGGCGAAAACGGCCTGCGACAGGCCGTAAACGACGACGAGGCCGGCGACGGCGGAGATGCCGCCGAAGGCGGTGAGGGCGAGCATGGGGACGCTCAAGGTGATCGTCTCCATGCCCGACTTCATGACGGCGGTGCCGACCATCATGCGGCGGACGTTCTTCGCGGTTTCGGGGGACGGAGCCGGGGAGCGGGGGGCCGAGAACGAGGCCGGGGACAGGAAGGGGGAGTCGAAGTGCGCGGGGGCGGCGAGGACGGACGGGGACTCGCCGCGGGTCGCGAGGGCCTCGCCGGTCAAAAGTGAGAAGCTTTGAGCGGCGGCGCGGGGGGCGGCGGAGACGGGGATTTTATCGAGCGACCGCGTCACGGCTTGGGCGGCTTGGACGCGTACGGATAACGGCTGGACGGCTTGAACGACGACCGCGGCATTAATGCTTGCCGGCGAAACGGCGGCTTGGAGCGCCGGCGCGGCCGCGACGGATATCGCGGGAACGGATAAGGAAAGAGACGGGGTTAACGACAACGACGAAGTCAACGGCAACGGAGTGGAGAAGCTCGAGGGGAGACCGGCGCCCGTGACGGATAGGACGGGGTAAGAGCCTGGGGTTATTTTTACCGAACGGATTTGTGCGACGGCGTCGGCGGGGACCGAAGCCGAGACCAACGCCAAGCAGACGGCGAGTGCCGCGGCGCGCATCTGGATTTAGGCCTTCTTGTTCTTGAGCTTCATTAACCCGTTGACCAGCAGCGCGACGGCGCCGATGGGCCAGAAGATGTTCGGCATGATGAAGAAGTAGCCGAGCATCAGGACCGCGGCCATGATGAGGGCGAGGCGGGCGCTCAGGGGCTTCGGGGCCAGGGCGCCGGAGTCGACGTCGGGCTTCTGAGCGCGGACGACCTTGGCGGCCTTCATGGCGAAGTACAGCGCCGCGGGCGCGGCCGCGAGGCCGAGCCACGGCAGGCCGAGCGCGGAGAACACGACCGACATCGCGAGGAGGCCGTTGAAGAAGCCGTGGGCGGCCATCGAGGCGAGTATGCCTTCCTTGTGATAGACGTAGCTGAGGATCATCGCGTGGACGAAGCGGGTCGCGAAGAGAACGGGGTCCGCGGTCTCGTGCAGCGCCACGAAGACCAGCGAGGTGATGACGGCGGGGACGACGAACGAGCCCAGGCGCAGCTTGGCGGCCAGCTTGGCGAGACGGCCCTGCAGGCCGCCGCGGAAGATCGCCTCTTCCGAGATCGGAGCCATCACGGCCGCTCCGACCCACATCGCGAGGGCCGAGAGTATCGTCGGCACCGCTCCGGCGTCCGGCCCCACGTAGTTCGGGTGAAGCTGGTAGCCGAGCAGCTGGGCGACCACGACGGTGACCATCGTGATCGCGATCGGTATCACCGCGGCGAGGAAGCCGACGGAGAGCGTGCGCTTGACCGAGGTCGCGGGCGGGGCGTCGTTCGATCCAAGGAGGGTCTTGACCCAGCGCGGGCCCGGGGCGGGCTCGCGCGCCGCGGACGGAGCGAGGCGGGGGGAACCCGAGGCCGCGGAACGGCCGGACACGGCGAGGGCTTCGGGGCGGGAGATCGACCCTTCGAACAGGGCGTCCAGGGCGGCGCGGGGGGCGTCGGCCGAGGCGGTCTTCGCGGTCGCGACGAGCGCGGTGGAGCCGGTCTTGAGGACGGACAGCGCCGAGGCGGGCGTCGCGGCGAGCTTCTCGGGCGTGACGGCGGCGGGGCGGGCGGCCGCCTTGAGAGCGGAGGGCGCGGGGAGCGCCGCGGGCGCGGCCTTGACGACGGCGGCCGGCGCGGACATCACGGGCATCAGGGCGGCGGAAGGAGACAGGGCGGGGATCAAGCCGGTCTGAAGGCCCAGGGAGGCGTCGACCGAGCCATAAGGCGAGGAAGCGCCGCTTCCAAAGTTCGTCGGAAGGCGGCCGATCTGGCCCGCGGGAACGACAATTCGGGCGGCGCTGAGGGTCTGAGCGGCGGCCTGGTAAGGGGCGAGGCCGGGGGCGGCGAGGACGAGGGAAAGGGAAAGAAAAGCGGAGAAAAAACGGGCGATTCGGTTCATGGAACCAGTATAGCCGTCGGCCGAGGCGGGCACCCGGTCCGAGAGGGAGCTAAAGCGGCGGCATTTAGCCTATGAAGGAAAGGAACTTAGGTCCTACGCGGCTTTGCCGGCGCGGACGGTCGCCATGACCTTGAGTATGTCCTCGCCGTAGCGGTTGCGCTTGAGCTCGGAGAGAGGCCCCAGCGGATCGCCGCCGTTGTCGCGGCAGGCGTGGATCGAGAGCACGCGCAGGTTCTCGGTCGTCATGATGACGACGGGCTCGACGGAGTCCTTCTCGGAGCGGCTCTTGCGCCAGGCGCGCAGGGCCTCGAACGTGCGCCACTCGAGATCGGACAGGCGCTTGCGCTCGGCGGGCGCGGACGGGGGCCGGGTCACGGGCGGCGAGGCCTTGCCCTTCTCGACGGCGGCCAGGAGGCCCGAGGCGAAGCGCTCCAGAATGTAAGGCGACATGCCGCGGACCGCGGCGAGCGCCTCGCGCGTCTCGGGCATCGCCTGGGCCATGCGCACCATCAGGTCCTCGGGCATCACCCGGAACGGAGCGCGGTCGCGGGACTGGGCCTGCTGCTCGCGGTAAAGCCAGATCTCCTTGAGGACGGCCATCTGCTGGCCGCCGATGTCGTCGCGGCCGACGAGCTTCCAGAAGCCGTCCTGATCGAAGGTCTTGAGGTTGGGCTCGAGCGCGGCGAGGTCGGCGAAGGACTCCTTCGCGTCCGCCATGCGGCCTTTCTCCTCGAGCAGCTTCTTCTGGATGTCGGCCAGGCGCATCAGGAAATGGGTGTCGCCCTGCGCGTAGCGGAGCATCTCGTGCGTCAGCGGGCGCTTGCCCCAGTCGGCGCGCTGCAGCTTCTTCGAGATGACGAGGCCGAAGTGGCGCTCGATCGCGGCGGCGAGGCCGAGCTCCTTCGTGCCCAGGACGCGCGCGGCGATCATCGTGTCGTAGAGATTGGCGAAGGTGAAGCCGTAGTCGCGCTTGAGGCAGAGCACGTCGTACTCGCCCGCGTGGAACAGCTTCTCGATCTTCGGGTCGGCGAACAGCGGGCCCAGCGCGGAGATGTCCTTGAACGCGATCGGGTCGACGATGAAATCATCGGTCGGCGAGGAGATCTGGATCAGGCAGACCTTCTCCTTGTGCGCGTAGAAGCCGTTGGACTCGGTGTCGAAGGCCAGACGCTCGCACTTGGCGAACTCGACGCACACCTCTTCGAGGTGCTCCTTGGCGGTGATCAGTGTGGCGGTTTTAATTTGGCCTAGCGGCATGGTTCCCTATAAATAAAAAGCCGGAAGCGCCCCAGCTCGGCGTTCCGGGTGGACTACCCTCAGTTTATAACAGGTAAGGGACCGGTCGTCAAGGCCAGGCGCGGTCAGGAGTCGAAGAGCTTCGATAATTCCTGGGAGCGCTTCGTCGCGGCCTCGACTCCGTCGATGAGCACGGAGCGCAGGCCCTTGCTCTCGAGGACGTGAATCGCCGTGATCGCCGTTCCGCCGGGGGTCGTCACTTCGTCCTTGAGAACGGCCGGATGCTTGCCGGTTTCCAAAACAAGTTTGGCCGCGCCGAACACGGTCTGCGCGGCGAGCTTGGCCGCGACGGCGCGGGGGATGCCCATCTTCACGCCCCCGTCGATCATCGCTTCGATGACCATGTAGATGTAGACCGGGCCGGAGCCCGAGAGGCCGGTCACGGCGTCGAGCGCGGACTCCGGCAAGGTCACGACGAGGCCGACCGCGCCGAAGACGGCTTCGGCGAGCTTGAGTTCGCGCTCGCCCGCGTGGACGCCGGCGGCGATGGCGGTGGCTCCCGCGTCCACGAGGCAGGGCGTGTTGGGCATGGCGCGCACGACGGGGCCGTCCACGCGAAGGGCCTTGCTGATCGAGGCGGTGGTGATGCCGGCCATCACCGAGACGACGAGCTGGCCCTTCGTGATGTGCCCGGCCAGCTCCTCCATGACCTTCCTGGCCATCTGCGGCTTGACCGCCAGAATCACGATGTCGGCGCCCGCGGCCGCCTTCTTGTTGTCGGTCGAGGTGCGCACGCCCCATTTCTTCTGGAGCTCGGCGAGGGCCTCGGCGTTGCGCCGCGCGGCGACGATGCTCTTGGCGGGCACGAGCTTCGACTTGATCATGCCCCCGATCAGGGCTCCCGCCATGTGCCCGGCTCCGATCACCGCGATGGTCTGATGTTTGAGCATAGGTCTCCTATATAACAGCCCGGCGGCGAAGCGTCAAGGACGTGACTTGGGTCTCAGGAAACATTCGCTGAAATGTAACACCCATGTAATGACATTTTGAGCGGGCGGGGGTATACTCCGGACATGAAGCTCGCGCTCTGCGCCAAGGTGACGATCAATCCCCGGAGGCTCCTCGAGAGCCGCTGGGTCCATGATACCGCGCATAGGATCGTCGACTCCCTGCGCCGGGCCCAGGACGACGCCAGGCGCATCGAAGACCGCCGCAAGCACTGATTTTCGGCCCACCGAAAGACAGGCGCCCGGGGGCGATAAAAACCTCCCGGGCGCTTCGTTTTTCGGCCGCCGGTGAAGCTCAGTCGATGTGGAAGTCGTGGGTGCGGACGGTCTTGCGGCCGTTGGCCTTGGCGCGCTTGGCGGCCTGAACGAGGTGGTAGTAAACCATCCCGTTGAGCCCATCGAGAGCGTCGCCCGAGGTGTTGCAGCCGGCCTTCTTCAGGATCGCCTTCGCCTTGCTCGCGATCACGAGCGGTTCCATCTTCTTCGCCATATCGTCGTCCTCCGGAACCCCGTGAGGGGATTTGCTTCCTCATCCTATACATGGGGAAGCGGTCTGTAAAGACCGTCGTCGATACCGCTACAATACGGCGATGAGAAAGCCGGCGAAATGGGCGGGAGCGGCGGTCCTGGCCGGGGCCGTTTTGCGCCTGATGTTCCTCGGTTCGAAATCCCTGTGGTTCGACGAGGCGAGCACCCTTCTTCTCGCCGGGCGGCCGTTGGCCGAGCTGGCGTCCCTGCTCGTGCGCAACGAGGTCAACCCGCCGCTGTACTACGCGCTGATGCACTTTTGGCTGAAGGCGTTTTCCGATCCGCGCATCGGCCTGCGCCTGTTCTCCGCGCTGTGCGGGATCGCCTCCCTGTTCGCGCTCCGATCTTTGGCCGATCGCCTGCTGCCCGAACGCGCCCGCCTGCCGGCGCTGCTGTTCGCGGCCGGCTCCTCGTTCTGGATACACGTCGCGCAGGACGGGCGGTCGTATTCGCTGCTGCTGCTCGTGAGCCTGCTCTCGACGCTCGTGACGCTCGAGTTGTCGGAGGAAAAGCCGCGCGCGCGTTTTTTCGCGGCCTACGCGGCGCTGGCCGCTCTCGGGCTTTACACGCATTACTATTACGCGATACTGCTCGCGGGCCACGCCGTCTGGCTCGGCCGGAAAATGAAGAGCCGGCTGGGCTTCCTGCTCGTGCACGCGGCCGCCGCTCTGGCGTTCGCGCCGTGGCTGGCGCGGCTCGCGTCCCAGATGAGGATGCACGTGGGCGATTCCGTCGTCGGCGAGGCGCTGACCTTCCCGCGCGTCCTGGACCTTCTCGGCACGGCGTTCTTCGACGTCACCTTTCTCGGCCTGGCCTTGCCGGCCTGGACGGGGATCGCCGTCGGCGCCGGATTCGCGGCGCTGGCGCTTTCGGCCGCCGCGGACGCGCGCCGCGCTCCGGCGAAGTCCGAGGAGCGGCGGGCGGCGGATTTCTGCCTGACCCACCTCGCCGCCGCGCTGGCGCTCGTGGCGGCCGTCGAGCTGTGGAGCGGGCGGCCGGTCACCCAGGCGCGCTACTTCACGCCGCTGTCTCCCATTCTGCTGCTGCTCGCCGCCTTGGGCGCCGCGCGAAGCTGGACGCGGGTCGCCGCCGGCGCCGTGGTCGCCGCGGGCTGCGCCGGCTATTTCTTTTCGGCGGTGACGGTCGATCCCCGGCTCGACGCGCTGGCCGCCGTGATCCGCCGCTCCTCCGGCGCGAGCGTCCCCGTCGTTCATCTCGGCAAGTATTACTACCTGCCCCTGCGCGTCTATTACCTTCCGGAGCGCCGGCACCTGCTCGTGGCCTCGGAGGCGACGGGAATGGATTACCGGGGCATGCCGCCGTATCCGGGCGTCATCGAGGACAAGGACCTTCCGGCCTTGGGCCCGTGCGTCGTGGTCGACGAGAGCCGCACGCTGTCGCTCGAGCGCGTGAGCCTCGCGACCGGCGCCCAGCTCGCGGCGCTGCGCCGCTAGATCTTGACGCCTTTCTTTTCGGCGGCGATCACGATCTGGGCGCAGGCGAGCGCGTCGGACAGCGCCTCGTGGTGATTCAGCTGGATGTTGAGGTGCTGACAGACGTTGTTCAGCTTGGTCGGGTAGATGTTCCAGGTGCTGCGCGCCAGGCGCACGGTGCAGACGAAGCGGTGCGCGGGCTTGGGGAGGCCGGCGGCCTCGCAACAGGCCGCCAGCACGCCGTTGTCGAAGGGGGCGTTGTGGGCGGCCACGAACTCGGCGCCCTTGAGGATCGGCGCGAGCTTGGGCCAGGCCTGGCCGAAGGTCGGCTGGTCGGCGACCATGTCGGGCTTGATCCCGTGGATGTAGGTGAACATGAACTCGGCCGGGGCGGGGGTGAACAGGTCGCCGCCCTCGAGGCGCGGCGGCCGGATGAGCTGAACGACCTTCTGAGTGATGACGCCGTGCTCGACGCGCACCAGGCCGACCGAGCAGGCGGAGTCCCGGCCCTGGTCGGCGGTCTCGAAGTCGATCGCGACGAAGATGGACATTATCTTTTCCCTTTGGAAAGACCGTAGGCCTTGTGCAGCGCCTTCAGCGCCGTTTCGCCGTTCTGAAGGTCGACGATGCAGGACACGCGAAGATCGGACGCGGAGATCATGTGGATGTTGATCTTTTGGGCGGCCAGCGCCGTGAACATCGCGGCGGCGATTTTGGGGCTGTGGCGGAATCCGGTTCCGACGGCCGAGATTTTGGCCACCTGTTCATTCAAATCCACGCGCTCGGCCCGAAGCTTCTTCGCGACGCCCTCGAGGGCCTTCTTGGCCTTGACCGCGAACGCCTTCGGCGTCATGAAGGACATGTCGTTGACGCCGCTCTGGCTCGGCGCGGATTGGATGATCATGTCCACGGGGATGTCGTCGGCGGCGAGCGCCGTCAGGACTTGCGCCGCGACGCCCGGTTGATCGGGGACTCCGACCACGGTCAGGCGCACCTCGCTCTTGTCGAGGGCGAGGCTTGAGACGAAGGCTTTTTCCAGCATGAGCTTCTCCTTGGCGACGACCCACGTACCGGGCAAAGCGTGGAAGGCGGAACGGACGTGGATCTCGACGCCGAAGCGCTCGGCGACCTCCATCGAACGGGCCTGCATGACCTGCGCGCCGGAGCCCGCGAGCTCGAGCATCTCCTCGAAGGAGATGCGGCTGAGCTTGCGCGCGTCGTGGACGATGCGCGGGTCGGCGGTGTAGACGCCCTTCACGTCCGAGAAGATCTCGCAGCGCCCGGTCTTCAGCGCCGAGGCGAGCGCGACCGCGGTGAGATCCGAGCCGCCTCGGCCGAGCGTGACCGTGTCTCCGTTCGGGGCGAGGCCCTGGAAGCCGGCGACGACGACGATGCGGCCGGCGGCCAGATGCTTCAGAATCACCTTCGTCCGAATACGCCTGACCTGCCCCCGGGACGCGCCTCCGACCGCCTCGATCCCCGCCTGCGGGCCGGTGAGGGATATTGCGGGAGAGCCTCCCGCCACGCAGGCCATCGCGAACAGGGAAATGCCGACCTGCTCGCCGGTCGTGATCAGCTGGTCGAGCTCGCGGTCGTCGGGCTTGGGCGTGATGCGCTCGGCCAGGGCGATCAGCTCGTCGGTCATGTCGCCGGGCGCGGAGACGACGACGACGACGCCGAAGCCCTTGCGGCGCTCGCCGATCGCGCGCTCGGCGGCGCGCTGGATCTTCTCGGGGTCGGCGACGGAGGTGCCGCCGAACTTCATGACGGTGATTTTCCTCGGAGCCATGGCTAGCGCTCGACGCGCACTCCCTGATGGTCGACGGTGAGCTCGAGCGAGCGGGACTTCACGCGCTTCGCGGCGAACGCGCGGCGTATGGCCTCGCCGACGCGGCGGCCGGAGTCGCCCGACACGAGCGCGAACACCGAGGGGCCGGATCCGGAGAGCGCGGCGCCCGAGGCGCCGGCCCTGACCGCGGCGGCGAGCGCGCCGAGCAGGCCCGGAACGAGGCGCGCGCGATAGGGCTGGTGCAGGCGGTCGTCCATCAGGGCGTCGATGCCGCGCGTGCGGCCCGTCTCGAGGGCGCGCACGAGCAGGATCGCGCGCGACGTGTTGAACACGGCGTCGGCGAGCGGGACCTTCTTCGGCAGCGCCGCGCGGGCCTTCTTGGTCGCGAGCTGGAAGTCGGGCACGCCGATGACGGCCGAGAACGAGGGATGGATGTTGAGGCGCTGGGCGCTCGAACGGCCGTCCAGGAGGAGGCTCGCGGTGAGGCCGCCGTGGACGCAGGGGGCCACGTTGTCGGGGTGGCCCTCGAGCTTCACGGCCAGGGCCTCGAGCTCGTCCTCGGAGCGGCTCAAGGTGCCGAACAGGTGCGCGCCCGCCCAAAGGCCCGCGACCGCGGCGGCGGCCGAGGAGCCCAGGCCGCGAGCGAGAGGGATGCGGTTGACGGTCTTGAAGACGAGATGGCCGGGCAGGCGCTTGGGAAGGACGAGGCGCGCGGCCTGGACGAGCATGTTGGCCTCACCGCGCGGAAGGGTCTTCGCGCCCTCGCCGTGAATCTCGACCAACGTCACGCCCGGGCCCTCGATCAATTCGACCGTCAGTTCGTTGCGCAGGTCGAGGGCCAGGCCCAGGCAGTCGAAGCCGGGCCCGAGGTTGCTCGTCGAGGCGGGCACGGACACGGTCACGCGCGCCAGAATCTTGGTCATGGTCGCTCCCCACGGCGATGGATGCGACCATTTCCGCGCTTAGGCTTGGTCAAAGTTTTATCGCTCCCCCGGCTTTCACGCGGCGGGGCGCGGTCGCGAAGCGCGCGGTGATGTCCGGATCCTTGAGGCCGTTGCCGGTCAGGACGCACACGGTCAAGCCGCGCGGCGCCTTGCCTCTTTTTGCGAGCTTGAGCAGGCCCGCGACCGAGGCGGCGGAGGAGGGCTCGCAGAACACGCCCTCGCGGCGCGCGAGGAAGCGGTACGCGGCGAGAATATCCGCGTCGCTGACCTTGCCGATCATGCCGCCGGACTCGTCGCGGGCGGCGATGGCGCCGTTCCAGGAGACCGGGCGGCCGATGCGGATGGCGGTGGCGATCGTCGTCGGATTGGCGACGGCCTTCCCCGAGACCAGCGGAGCGGCGCCGGCGGCCTGCCAGCCGAACATGCGGGGCGCGGCACCGCTCTCCTTGTAGCCCTTCCAGTACGCGGTGATGTTTCCGGCGTTGCCGACGGGAATGAAGTGGTTGTCGGGCGGTCTGCCCAATTGTTCGATTATTTCGAAAGCCGCCGTCTTCTGCCCCTCGATGCGGAACGGGTTCGAGGAATTGACGAGGGCGAAGCCCTTGGTCTTCGCGGCTTCGTTGGCCATCACGAGCGCCTGGTCGAAGTTGCCGGCGACCTCGACGATCTCGGCGCCGTGCATCACGGCCTGGGAGAGCTTGCCCGCGGCGACCTTGCCCTTGGGCAGGAACACGACGCAGCGCAGGCCCGCGCGCGCCGCGTACGCCGCGGCCGAGGCCGAGGTGTTGCCGGTGGACGCGCACAGCACGCCGGCGGCTCCGGCCTCGACGGCCTTCGAGATCGCGAGCGTCATGCCGCGATCCTTGAACGAGCCCGTCGGGTTCATGCCCTCGATCTTGAGGAACACGGAGCCGGGAGGAAGGCCCGCGGCCTCCGCCACGCGGTCGGCCCGCACGAGCGGCGTGTTGCCCTCGCCGAGCGTGATGATGGGCGTACGGGCGGTCACCGGGAGGCGGTCGCGCCAGCGCGCGATGAGGCCGACCGAGCCGTAAGGCGAGGAAGCGTCCCTTCCATTCGCCGTAGGAGAGGGACCCATCAGGCCATCATCCGCATCGCGCAATGGGAGGGCTTCACCGAGGCCAAGGACATGATGCGCTTGCGCGCGCGCTCGAAGCGCCCGCGCTCCGCGGGGTGCGTGACGATCATCACCGGCACCGAGCGGCGGCCGGAGACCGGATCCTGGTGGATCGCGGCGATCGAGACGCCCGCGTCGGCGAGCGCGTCGGCGATGCGGGCCAGCGCGCCGGGGCGGTCGAGGACTTCGAGCCGGAGGTAAAAAGAGGAGACCGTGTGGTCGGGAGAGGTCAGGATCAGGCGCCGCGCGGCCGCCGCCGCCGCGGGCAGGCCGCCCCGTATGTCGCGCGCGAGGACGAAGACGTCGGCGAGCACGGCCGAGGCGGTCGGACCGGCGCCCGCTCCCTGGCCGTAGAACATGAGGTCGCCGGCCGACGCGGTGTGGACGAGCAGGGCGTTGTATTGACGGCGGACCGCCGCGAGCGGATGGCCGAGAGGCACCAAGGTCGGGGTCACGGCGGCCTCGACGGCGGGCGCGCCCGGCTTGCCGGTGAATCTCAGCGAGGCCACGAGCCGCGCGGCCATGCCGAGGCGTTCGCGCGCGAAGGACAGATCGCGCGCGGTCACGGGCTCGATGCCCGCGACGGGAAACGAGCCGGGCTTGAGCCAGCCGCCGGTGACGAGCCCGGCGAGCACGGTCAGCTTCTGCGCGGCGTCCTGGCCGGAGAGGTCCATCGACGGATCCTTTTCAGCGAAGCCGAGATGTTGAGCTTCTTTGAGCGCGGCCTCAGGCGAGAGCCCTTCTTCGCCGCGCGATAAGATGTAGTTGGTCGTCCCGTTGAGGATGGCGTCGATGCCGAGCACGCGGTCGCCCGAAAAGGACAAATCGAGCGCCCGCAGGACCGGGATGCCGCCGGCGACGCTGCCCTCGAAGGCGAGCCGCGCGCCGCCGGTCCTCGCCGCGCCCGTGATCTCGGGCCAGGCGTGGGCGAGCAGGCGCTTGTTGGCCGTGACGAGCGCCTTGCCGCGGCCGAGAACCTCGAGCGCGAAGCGCTTGGGCGTCTCGAGGCCGCCGAGCAGCTCGACGAACAGGTCGGCCTCGGCGCGCCTGGCCATATCGAGCGGATCGCGGTAGCGGACGACGGAAGCGGCGAGGCCCAGGGCGCGGGCCTCGCGCTCGGCGGCGCGGTCGGCGACCGCGACAAGGCGCAGCTCGGCGCCGAGGCGCTCCTTGAGCTCCGCGCGGCGCGCGCGCAGCAGGCGGACGGTTTCACGGCCGACGGTGCCGAGGCCGGCCACGGCGACGTTGAGAACGTTCATCAGCCTATTCTACTAAATGGGCTTGGAGCGCGTCGGACTCGCCCGCGATGGCGGCGACGCTCTTCAATGGGTCGAGAAGCCGGTTTGAGGCTTGGCCGTCTCGGTCGGAGCGGCGGGGGGCCAGGCGGGCGGGGGCGGCGTGGAGAACGGCGGGACGGAGGGAGGCGGGAAGGCGGGCGGCATGACCGCCGCCGGGGCCGTCGAGATCGCCGGCGGAGCGCCGTTGACGAAAGTCGCTTCCGGCGGCGGCGCCAGGATGGGCGCGGCCGCCGGGACCAGCCCGGTGTCCCGCGCGAGCCCGGCCGCGATCCTGACCGCGAGCGGCTCGGACATGAGGTAGAGGCGGTCCGTGAGCTCCACGGGCGAGGCGCGGAATTCGGTGAGCGTGGACGAGGAGGTCGTGTCGCTGAGGCGCTCCTCGCGGCTCCAGAGCATCCGCCCGGTGTCGGCGCGGTACGCGCGCGAGGCGGCGGACAGCAGAGGCAAAGTGCGCTCCTGGTCGTCGGGCTCGAGGCCGAAGGAGAGGTTCACCTCGACGATGACGGCGTCGTCGAGAGAGAGCAGCTTCGAGTAGTCTCGCGGCGAGGGCCTTCCCGCTTCCGTGAAGTAATATTTACGGCGCCAATCGAGCTGGTCGGAGGCCTCGTTCCAATCCCTGCGCTGCAGGGGGGCGATGCCGGCCTCGGCGGCGGTCTGCACCGCGCCGCCGTGCGCGGCCTTGAGCGCCCTGATCAGGGCGGCCTCGACGGCCTGGTCGTAGCGCGGCCGGGGGAGATAGGGCTGGATCTCCTTGGAGAGGTCGTTGATCCGGTCCTCCTGCATGCCCTGCAGGAACGTGCCCAGCGGCAGGAGCTTCATCGCGGTCTCCGCCTTGGAGTCGGGGTCGGCGACGATCCACGGGCCCGGGGATTGATAGACCATGACGATCATGCGCTGGCCGGGCTTGATCACGCCGCGCGGGTCGGGGGGCGCCTCGACGGTGACGCAGGACGCGAGGAGGGAGACGAGAAGAACGAAGGGAAGGGATCGGGTCATGGGCGGTTCCTAAGGATATATAATCGGTGCGTGCGCGCGCTTGCTCTCGCCGGCCTCGCCGTCCTGTCGGCCTGCGGCGCGCCCGAGCGCCGCCATGCGCCCGAGAGCCTCGCGAGCGGCCGCGCGGCCCTCCAGTCCGCCGACGCCGCGACGCGCGCGAAAGCCGCCTGGGATCTGGGCCAGCTCGGCTTGGCCGAGGTCCCCGAGGGCGCGCCCGAGCCGGCCGCCTCGAGGTCCCTGCGCGAGGCCGCGGCCGAGGCGTTGATTCCCGTCGTGTCCGACCCCGAGGCCCCGGTGCGCCGCGCCGCCGTGGAGGCGCTGGGCAAGACCGGCGGCCCCGAGATCGAGGACGCCTTATTGTCCGCGGGCACCGATGTGGACGCGGGGGTGAGGGGCGAGATCGCCTTGGCGCTGTTTCGTCAAAGATTTCTCAAGAGAGTCCCCGAGTATTCGACCGCAAGCCTCAATAAGCTTTTGACGCTCGCCGCCGATCCCGACCCCGAGGTCCGTTGGCGCGCCGTGTACGCCTTCACGCGCTTTCCCGATGAGCGCGCCGTGAAGACGCTGACGCGGGCGGTGAGGGACCCCGACGCATTCGCCCGTCTTTTTGCCGTTCGATCTCTGTCGAAATTGGGCCGTTGCGTCGACGCGTCTTTGCTCTCTGATCCCGATATCTACGTTCGCTCCGAGGCCGTCGCGTCCTACGGCGCCGCCAAGGCCGCGGGAGAGCTCCCGTCGTCGGTATACGAGGATCCGTCCGCCCACGTCCGCGCCGCCGCCGCCGACGCCTTAGCCGCGACCGGCCGCGCCGAGCTTGCGGGCCGTATCGAGAAGATGGCGGACACCGACGGCCCGATGGCTCGCGGCCGCGCCTTGATCGCCCTGGCGAAGCTTCGCGGCGGCGCCGAGGCCGCGCGTCTTTCGCGCGCCCGCAAGGACCCGCATTGGTGGGTCCGTTCCCGGGCCTACGAGGCGAGCGCCTTCCTGCCGGACGCCGCCGCGATCCTGAGCCCCGGCGTCGCGGACCCCGACGCGCGGGTCGCCGCGCAGGCGCTGGAGACCCTGGCCGCGTCGACCGCGCCGCTCGCCGCCGCCGCGATCGAGACGGTCCTGCGCGATCCGAAATCCCAGCTGGAGGTTCTCGGCACGGCCGTCGACGCCGCGGCCGAGCGGAAATCCCCGGCCTTCGCCGCCGCGCTGAAGGCGGCGTGGGCGCGCCCCGGCCTCACCGCCGAGATTCGAGACTCCCTGCGCAAGGCGCTCGAGGCGTCCGGGGTTTCGGTCAAGGCCGGGCCCGCTCTCGGCGCGCCGAAGACCTTTGCGGCGCCGCCCGCGCCGCGAATCTTAATTCTGGAAACCGAAAAGGGGACGGTCGAGCTCCTTCTCGACGCCGGCGCCGCGCCCAACACCGCCGCCGCGGTCGCGGACGCCGCGCGCCGGGGCGTCTACGACGGGACGATTTGGCATCGCGTCGTGACCGCCTTCGTCGTGCAGGGCGGCGACCCGCGCGGCTCGGGCTGGGGCGACGACGGCTTCCGCCTCGCCGACGAGGTCAATCCGGCGCCTTTCCTGCGCGGGACGCTCGGCATGCCCAAGGCCGGCCCCGACACGGGCGGCTGCCAGCTGTTCGTGAGCCTCGTGCCCACGCCGCATCTCGACGGCCGCTACACCGCCTTCGGCCGCGTGGTCTCGGGCATGGAAGTCCTCGACGCCCTCGAGCCGGGCGACAAGATCGTGAAAGCGCGCCTGCGCTAGACGTCAAAGGGCCCAGACGAAGTTAGTCGTATTACACGATCGCCGTGGGTCTTTCGCTTCTATCCCGGGCGGCATTCGGCGCGCTAATATCGGGGCATGAGAAAAATTTTAGCCGTCAGCGCCGGGGCGCTCATTTTATCCGCCGTCGGAGCGAGCTCGCAGACCTTCGAGCAGCAGGTCTTCCTGATAAGCCGAACGGCCGCCGTCGCGGCTCAGCAGACCCGGCAAAAATTCGCTCCTCCCGCGACGCCGGGGCCTTCCGCGAAGGACCAGGAGACCCTCCGGGCCGCCCGCGAGGCGTACTACAGCCTGAAAGCGAACGGATTCCAGGGAATGAAGGCCGACGTCGAGCTCGATTGGTCCTCCATCTTGGGCCGGGCCCCCTCGGATGACGAGCGGCAAATCTTCGACGACATCAAGTTCCAGGTCAGCGTCGACGCGAAGGGGAGCGCCTCGGTGACGTTTTCGACCCCTCCCCCGATCAACGAACAGCAGCGCGTCGGCTTCGGTCAGATCACCTCGGGCATGAGCCAGATGCTGGCCGGCTTCTTTCAGACCTGGTCCGGTTTCATGATCGAGCCGCCGCTGCCGTCGCCCAGCGCCGCCTTTCAGCTCCAACGGGAGGCGAAGCTGTATCGCTTGTCCTACAAGGAGGGCGACGCCGAGATCTCCACGACGCTGATGAAGAACTTCGCCATCACGAAGTTGGAGACGGCGACGCCGGACTTCCAGAGCACGCTGAAGCCCGTTTTCAGCGCGACCGAGGACGGCTTCGTTCTGGCCGGCTACGACGCCGATTATGTCTCGACCTCGGGGTCGGGCAAAACCGTCCTGAAGGTGGAGCTCTCGTATCAGGATGTGGACGGCGTCCGTCTCGTTAAAGGCCTGGTTCTGGACTCGGTCTATGAGGGCCAGCCGACCCACGTGAAGATCGAGTTCAAGAACTGCACGGTCCAAAAGCGCGCGCCGTAAAACGGCCTTCCGCCGCGCGTAAAATGTTCGTGTCGAGGGCGTGACGTCCTCGTGTCCTTCTCGACGGGCCGCCGCCCCCCGCTCGCCGCGTTCCCCGCCGCGTCGCACATGTGATATGGCCCCCGGAATTCATTAATTGCAGAATCGGGCCGTAAAGCCGGATCCGGGGGACGCTCACATGAAAAACAGGAAGCTTCCGATTCTTCTCGCCGCCCTCGCGGCGGTTCTTCCGGCCGCGGCGCGCCCGGCGGAGACCTGCGCCGACTGCCACCGCAAGCACACGGCGGCGCTCGTCATGGAGTGGGACCGCTCCAAGCACGCCAAGGCGGGCGTCGACTGCCTGGCTTGCCACGCCGCCGACAAGGACAAGGCCGGCTCCTGGGTGCACCACGGCGAGCGCATCTCGATGATCGTGACCCCCAAGGATTGCGCCGTGTGCCACGCCAAGGAGAACGAGGAGTTCTCCCGCAGCCATCACGCCCTGGCCGGCGAGATTCTCGCCAGCCTCGACAACGTCCTCGCCGAGAAGGCCGCGGGCATGCCGGGCAACAACGCCGATTCCGTCAACGGCTGCCTTCAGTGCCACGGAGGCGTCGTCAAGTTCATGAAGGACGCCAAGGGCGAGCTGGTGCGCGAGGGGCCCGAAGGCAAGCCGGTCCTCGACCCCACGACCTGGCCCAACAGCGGCATCGGACGGATCAACCCCGACGGCTCGCGCGGTTCATGTAACGCCTGCCATTCCCGACATTCCTTCGAGGCCAAGACCGCGCGCTCCCCGGAGAACTGCGGCAAGTGCCACATGGGCCCCGACCATCCGCAGATCGAGATCTACAACGAATCCAAGCACGGCATCGCCTTCAACGCCAACCGCGACAAGATGGCGCTCGACAAGGACGAGTGGATCCTGGGCAAGGACTACTCGGCGGCGCCGACCTGCGCGACCTGCCACATCTCGGGGCACATGTCCAAGGACGGCAAGGTCGAGGGCAACAGCCACGACGTGGGGGAGCGCATCAGCTGGACCCTGCGGCCCGCGATCAGCGCCAAGCTCAACCTGGTCGTCTTCGAGGACGGCTTCAAGGAGGACTACCCCGAGCCCCGCGCCCTTCCCAAGCCGGGCGAGAAGGTCGAGACCGACGAGAAGGTCCGCGAGGGCGACGCGCTCATATCAAAGAAGGTAACGCGCAAGGTTGCGCGTGTCCTCACCTGGCAGGAGCGGCGCGGCAAGATGAAGGCGGCCTGCGTCAACTGCCACGGCGACAGCTTCGTCGACGGCTTCTACACGCAGTTCGACAGCCTGGTGGCCCTCTACAACGACAAGTTCGCCAAGCCGTCCAAGGCGATCATGGACGAGCTGACCAAGGACGGCGTGCTCCAGCAGAAGGCGCCCTTCGAGCACGAGGTGCAGTGGGTGTACTGGGAGCTCTGGCATCACGAGGGCCGGCGGGCGCGCCACGGCGCCAGCATGATGGGGCCGGACTACACGCATTGGCACGGCATGTACGAGGTCTCCAAGCACTTCTACTCGAAGTTCCTCCCGGCGGTGATCGAGGCGGCCAAGCTCAAGAGCCCGGCGATGGAGAAGAAGTGGAAGGCCCGCGTCGCGGCCGTGCTGGCCCGGGACGAGCATGTCTGGCAGAAGGGCCTCAGCGCCAAAGAGGCCGA